>JAQUYF010000089.1 GCA_028691975.1 Bacteroidales bacterium
GCTTCACTATTCCATCAAATATTCTTTTAGGCAAAAACTCGATAAGCTGACTGAATACGTATTTTCCTGTGTTCATGCTTGCCTGGGTTATAATCAGGCTGTAATGATACGAAATCAATTCAAATCGACACCGAATACTTTTGCTTATAATTAATTATATATTAACAATTTATAACGACCAATCAAAAATTTATTTGGCCACTAGTGATAAAAGAAAATGACAGATAGGAAGTTCTTTTGCGGAATAATTGCGAACGCGAAATATTAATCTAAAATACATAAAGTCAGCATTTTAGATGCTTTTTTACATGATAAAGTCGGGGATTTTTAAAAGAAAAAACCACAAGTAGTTGATAATAACTTACTTGTGGTTTAATATCGTGCCCAGGACAAGACTCGAACTTGCACGCCGTATAGCCGGCACCAGCCCCTCAAGCTGGCGTGTCTACCAATTTCACCACCTGGGCGTGAATTGTGATTGCAAATATACAATGTTTTTTCTCATTTGCGCAAAAAATACTAACTTAGTCGTCGATTTAAAAAGCATTTTTTATGAACGAGAAATACATAAAAGAGATTGAAAAGATGGCTCCGTCTGCTTTTCAGAAAAAAGGTGATACCCTTTACTTATTGGGACGATTAAGTGAAAGTGTTGATGGTCAACTTGATCCGTCAGATTTGATACCGCTTGTGGAAGCTATCCGCGAGGATAAAGTTGAGAGCGTTTGCTTCCTGGGAGAGAATTCTCTTTTTAAGACTTTGGTAGAATGCTGCACCCCAAATATGCTTGGATTTGATGTCACAAGTGATTCTGAAGTTGAATATGAGGAGTTCCTCAATGGTACCAAATGCGGTTATGCAGCTATTGTCTCAGTTAATGAAGATCAAGAAGATGACTTTGTTGACAAGATGTTTGACAACGAAGTCACTATTTTTCTGCTTGGTCATATTACAAAAGGTGAATTGAGAGTCGATGACAACAAATATGGCGTCATAAGCGACCATATCGATTAGAATAACAGACAGCAGGATGGCGCAGGATCTTAATAAAGAAGCATCTGCCATATCCGGAATGTTTAACAGCATTGCCGCAAGCTACGACAGGCTTAATCATACTCTTTCATTTGGAGTAGATATTCTGTGGCGCAGAAAGTTAATCTCCAAGCTGAAGCAAAATAGGGTTCACAGGGTGCTGGATGTGGCCTGTGGTACCGGAGATCTGACAATGGAGATAGCCCGACATGGTTACGAGGTGACGGGGATGGATATTGCCGAGAAGATGGTGGATGTCGCAAAGCGCAAGGATTTGGAGCGTATGGCTAAGGCTCGCAAGCATGGAGAGGGCAGCGAGAGGAGCAGTGCGGATTTTGTTATATGCTCTGCCGAAGAGATCCCTTTTGCAGATGCCACATTTGACGCAGTGACTATTTCTTTCGGAATTAGAAATTTTAACAACAGGCAGCAATGCCTGAGTGAAATATACAGAGTTACGAGGCAGGGCGGTTCTTTGTACATTTTGGAGTTTGCACTTCCTTCCAATAAGATATGGAAGGCTATCTATCTTTTCTATCTGAAAAATATTCTTCCGATGGTAGGAAGGGCGGTATCGAAAGACAGATCAGCTTACTCATATTTGTCGGATTCTATTCAGGCTTTTCCGAGGTACGAGGCTTTTTGTGATGAGATCCGTCAGGCAGGCTACTTTGACGTAAAATATTATAAATGCAGCGGCGGTATTGCCCTGCTATATGTAGCAATTAAATAATGAGTTTTTGGGACACTTTCTGGAGAATATTCTCTGCAGCACTTTACTTTGCGAACATAGCACTTGTGGTCTATGTTGTGACCAGGCTCGTGCTTAAAAAGGCTGATCCTACAAAGACTCTTTCCTGGATTCTGATCTTGATACTGCTGCCGTACGTTGGCTTGATTCTTTATTTTTTACTTGGACAGAACTATCGTAAAAAACTGATTTTCACAAAGAAGCGTAATGCTGATCTGGAGTTGAAAAAGAGGATTGCGACTTCTCAGATGGAGATGTTTACAACAGAGGAAGATGCCTTAACTTCGGAACTGCGCCAGTTTAAAAAACTGATTTTTCAGAACATGAATAATGACTATAGTGTCTTGACGGTCAACAGCAAGATAGATTTCATGTTTTCCGGCAGGGAGGCTCTTGATGCAATGTTGAAGGATATAGAAGAGGCTACTGAACATATTCATCTTCAGTCATTTATATTTAATGGAGATGATACCGGGTGCAGATTTAAGGATGCCCTGATAGCCAAGGCAAAGAGTGGGGTAGAGGTGAGGGTACTGTGTGACGGAGCCGGCTGCCTGAGGGTTAAAAGAAAGTTTTTCAATGAGATGCGTGAGGCCGGCATAGAAGTTCTCATTTTCTCTCCGATTCATATTTTGATGCCTACATCAAAAATCAACTATCGCAATCACAGAAAGATACTTGTAATAGACGGAAAGATCGGATATATAGGAGGAGTGAATATAGCTGACAGGTATTATGACGGTGGTCCGTACAAAGAATGGCGTGATACTCAGGTACGTGTAATAGGCGAATCAGTTTATTCGATGCAGGCAAGTTTCCTGCTGGATCGTTACTTTATCATCAACCGAAAACTCTCCCGCAGACGGAAATATTACCCTGACTTTGATATAACCAGGCCCGGTGAAGATATTTCTGAAAAGGCCATTTATGCTCAAACTCTCTCTTCCGGTCCTGATAGCGACTGGGCAAGCATTATGCAGTGCTATTTTACACTAATTACAAATGCGAAGAGTCATATTTATATCAATACGCCATATTTTGCGCCGTCGGAAACGCTTCTTAATGCCATTAAGATTGCTGCCCTTGGAGGCGTAAATGTCGGCATAATGTTGCCGGAACGTGCTGATTCTAATTTAATACATTATTGTTCAATGTCTTACGTGAATGATTTGCTGAAAGCAGGTGTAAATGTATACCTTTTCAAAGATGGCTTCAATCATTCCAAGTCGATCAGTGTTGACGGTAAATTGTGCATAGTAGGCTCTGCAAATATGGATAACAGAAGCATGATACAAGACTTTGAGATTACCTCAGTCCTTTATAATTCAGAGTGTTCACTTAAGTTGGAGAAGCAGTTTGAGGATGATATCAGCCGCTGTATAAAGGTCTCGCTGCCAAAGTGGAAAAAACGTCACTGGCTGCAAAAAGTCAATGAGTCTTTTTCCCGCCTTGTCAGTCCTTTGCTGTAAGATTTATTCCCACTCGATAGTTGCAGGTGGCTTAGAGGAGATATCGTAAACTACTCTGTTGACTCCCTTGACTTTATTAATTATATCATTGGATACTTTTGCAAGAAAATCGTATGGCAGGTGCACCCAGTCTGCTGTCATTCCATCTGTCGATATGACGGCACGCAGGGCTATCGTGTATTCGTAAGTCCTTTCGTCTCCCATGACACCTACGCTCTTGACAGGAAGCAGCATGGTACCGGCCTGCCAGATTGAGTCATAAAGGTTGTCGGCATGTCCGAGACTGTCGGCGGCGGCAGGAAGATCACATGGGTATTCTCTCAAAGAGTTTATGAAGATGGCATCCGCTTCGCGCAAAATGTCGAGTTTATCTGTGGTCACTTCGCCTAATATTCTGATACCTAAGGATGGCCCTGGAAATGGGTGTCTTGAGATGAGCTCATTTTTGATGCCAAGGGCTTTTCCTACCCTTCTGACTTCGTCTTTAAAGAGGCTTCTCAGCGGCTCGACTATCTTCAGATGCATCTTTTCGGGAAGACCTCCTACATTGTGATGGGATTTGATTTTAGCGGAAGGACCGTTAACTGAAACGGATTCAATTACATCCGGATATATAGTGCCCTGTGCAAGCCATGAAGCATTCTCAACTTTGACAGCTTCGGCATTGAATACATCGATAAATGTCTTCCCAATCGCCTTGCGTTTTAATTCAGGGTCGGTGACGCCTGAAAGTGCATTGAGGAAAGCTTCGGAGGCATCAACTCCAGTTACATTAAGTCCCATATCTTTGTAAGAAGCCATCACAGAGGTGAATTCATCTTTGCGGAGCAGACCGTTGTCAACAAAGATACAGTGCAGATTGTCGCCGATAGCTCTGTGAAGCAGAACTGCGGCAACAGTAGAATCTACTCCTCCGCTCAAACCGAGAATCACTCTGTCCGAACCAATCTTTGCTCTAAGGTCGGCAATAGTCGTCTCTATGAAAGAACTTGCAGTCCAATCACCTTTGCATGAGCAGATTCCGATCACGAAGTTTTTCAGGATCTCCGCTCCAAATTCGGAATGAAACGCTTCCGGATGAAATTGCAGCGCATAAGTCTCTTCTCCTCTAATGTGGTAGGCAGCATTTTCGACGTCTTGTGTAGATCCGATTATCTCCGCATTTTGCGGAAGTGCGGAAATAGAGTCTCCGTGTGACATCCAGACTTGTGATACTGCCGGTATCCCGGCAAAAATAGGAGAGTCGGGTGCGGTAATTTTCATTTTGGCACGGCCATATTCTCTTGTGGAAGAGGTGTTGACGGCTCCGCCAAAATGATGGGCAATGTACTGCGCACCGTAGCAGACAGCCAGCAGAGGCTTCTTACCTTTAATATGACTCAAGTCGATCTGAGGGGCATTGGCATCCCTGACGGAAAATGGACTTCCGGAGAGGATGATGCCTTTAACACTCTCATCCAGAGCGGGAACCTTATTGAAAGGGTGAATTTCACAATATACATTTAACTCGCGTACTCTGCGCCCGATAAGCTGTGTGAACTGCGATCCGAAATCAAGAATGACGATTTTTTCTACCATAGTTTGAGCATTAGAAGTTGCAAAAATAGAGAAAAAAAAGATACATTAAGATTATTATTCATACTTTTGCACTCCTTATGCAAAACATTAGAAATATAGCAATTATAGCCCACGTTGACCATGGAAAAACCACTTTGGTGGATAGAATGATACTTCAGGCAAAGCTTTCACGCAATGTCGAAAAAATGGGCGAACTGATTCTCGACAACAATGATTTGGAGAGAGAGAGAGGTATCACAATTTTGGCGAAAAAC
>JAQUYF010000029.1 GCA_028691975.1 Bacteroidales bacterium
GCCGAACAAGTCGCATCAGACGCGCAGACCCAAACGCACCTGTAAGCCACTATCCCCAAAAGCCAGACGCACAGCACAGACGCACGGCACAGACGCACAGCACAGACGCACGGCACAGACGCACAGCACAGACGCACGGCACAGACGCACAGCACAGACGCGCAGCACAGACGCGCTGAAAAATGAATCTCCCTGACTCGCCGGCAATCTTTATAAAAAAACCGGCAATATCTAATATTAAAAAATATAACAATTTATTAAGGAATATGACAATTCTCTGACTTTATTCAAACAATTAATATCGAACTCAGGTGAATTATGCTCAATTACGTTGAATTTTATAATCCAACTAAGATACAAAATCTCCCAAAAACTGCAAAATATATTTGTCACGCCCCTTTTGTTATCAACTCTTATTGCTACCTTTGCACGGAGTTGCAGTGCACTTTTAACTCAGTAACAATTTTTTTATTCTTTTTTCTTATGAAAAGACTGTATATTTCCTTAGTCCTTTTTTTACTACCTTTTTTTACACTATTAGCAAAAGAACAAGAGCCATCTGTTGCCGTTGTGACAGATGTTGAGACGTATAACACAATTTCCTCAGACATAGACGCGTTTGTGCGGTCAATGGCCGTAGCCGGAAAGAGAGGAGTCCTGATTATCGATAAGTCCGGCCATCCGGATTCGATAAGGACGCAGCTCTATAGATTGTATAAAGAACAGAATCTGGAAGGAGCTATTTTGGTCGGAGATATACCTATCCCGATGATTCGTGATGCCCATCATCTTACAACTGCATTTAAGATGAGCCCCAAGAGGGATTGGAAGGAGTCTTCTGTTCCTTCGGATAGATTTTATGATGACTTTGATTTGGAGTTTGACTACATAAAGCAGGATCCTGATGTTGAGCTGTTGCATTATTATTCACTGAAGGCAGGCTCCACTCAGCATATACAATGTGATATTTACTCATCTCGTATCAAGCCTCCACTTATTCCCGGCAAAGACAAATATGAGATTATAGCCGATTATCTCAAAAAGGCTGTGGCCCAAAAGAATCTCAAAAAGGGGATGTCCAATATCCTCTATTTTGCCGGACACGGCTACAATTCGGAGTCCTATAATGCCAGGATTGATGAAGCCTGGGCATTGAGAGAGCAGTTCCCTTTCCTCGGAAAGAAAAGAGGGACGGACCTTGACTTTATCAATTTTGATTTTGACAAATTTGTCAGAAACAGGCTGAAATCCGCCCTTGCCGACAATAAGATTGATTTGGCAATTTTGCATCACCACGGCTCTACGGATGCTCAACTGCTGGGTGCTATTCCCGCTACATCCATGACTTCAGAGTGGATCGACAATGCTAAACTTTTCTTCAGAGGGAAGATAAGGGGAGCGAAGGATACTGCCGAGGAAAAGAAGAGATATATGAAGATGTATGATGTACCTGCAGATTGGTTTGACGATGCATTTGAAAAAGAGGCGGCTGACAGCACATTTTATGCTTCGATGGATATCAATATCCCTGATATGTATGGATATACTTCCAATGCCAAAGTTGTGATACTTGACGCCTGCTTCAATGGCGCGTTTTGCGAAAAAGACTATATCGCAGGGTATTGGATATTCAATCCCGGTCAGACGATGGTGGTCAAGGCCAACACTGTCAATACTCTTCAAGATACTTGGACCAACGAGTTAATGGGACTTCTTAATGCCGGTGTGTGTGTAGGAAATTGGGCGAAAGGGCAGATGACCCTCGAGTCTCATCTCTTCGGAGATGCTTCGTACAGCTTTCAGAATGCTTATCCTCAATATGACATTGATAAAGCCATCGTGGCACAGAGAGGCAACAACAAATACTGGAAAAAACTGTTAAAATGTGGGGTGGTTGATATTCAGGCACTTGCCTTAAAGACTTTGTCTGAAAATAACGCTGTTTCTTCCGAAGAGTTGCTATCTGTTGAGAGAGACAATGAGAGTGCTGTGATGCGTCTCGAAGCCTTTATGTCCCTAAAACGAAGGGCTGACAAGAGCTTGACGGATGCAATTTTGCTTGGTTTGGATGACTCTTACGAACTGACTCAAAGGCTGAGTGCCCTCACTGCCGAAAAGAGCGGAGATCCGGCCATGAAAGAGGCTGTTGCGAGATATATGAAAGACTCAACCGTATCGGCAAGGGTATATTTTCATCTTAATGGAATGAGAGACATATACAATCCTACACAATACACATTGGATGAGTTCAAGTCTCTTAACGATAGTCGGACGACACTTCGAGATAAGAAATTCATCGTTTCTGCGCAGCGCAACAATTGTAACCCGTATTGTGTCGATGAGATGATAAAGCTTCTGCAGGAAAGTGAAGATCAAGAGTTCAGAGTTGATATTGCAGAGACTTTGGGGTGGTATGTCTATTCTTACAAAAAGAACGAGATTGTTGCCAAGTGCGAATCTCTCCTTTCGCAGGAAAAAAACGAAGGGGTGGCCAATGAATTGACCAAAACAATCAACAGACTGAAAAACAAATAATTATATTATAATTTCTAACTTATTAATTTATTCACTATGCAAAAAATTCAAAAAGCATTAGTACTATGCCTTTTGTTTGTTCTGGCAGGATTTTCGGCTCAAGCCCAAAATTCTTCAGGGACAACAGTTAAAGGTACTGTATTAGAACAAGGCACAAAAGTGCCGGTGGAATTTGCGGTAGTTGTCCTTTCTCCTGCGGATATTTATACGACTACCGACAAGAACGGCAAATTTGAATTTCCTAAGGTTGACCCGGGAAAGTCAACGATTAAGGTTCAATATGTCGGAATGGAAACAATCGAAGAGGTAATAACCGTGGAGCCGGGAAAGGCTAACGTGTTTAACTTCGAGATGAAAGAAGCCAACTTCCGTTTGGAACAGGTAACGGTTACTGCTACTCAAAGTAAGGCAGGTAATTCTACTGCTTCCAATATTTCAAGGCAGGCTATGGATCACTTGCAGACAAGCTCATTGAGTGATATCATGCAGTTGTTGCCGGGTGCTTCAATTACCAACCCATCTCTTTCAAGCGCCACTCAGATTACCCTGAGAACCAATTTCGACGGAGTCGGTGGCAGCAGTACCTATGGCGCAAGCATGAACAGCCTGGGTACATCCATTGTGATGGATGGTTCTCCTCTCTCTGCAAATGCAAATATGCAGGCATTGGCCCCATCTATTTCAGGAGGCTCTGCAAGTACTCTTGATGGTGTTGATATCCGTAGTATTTCAACAGATAATATCGAGTCTGTTGAGGTTATCAGAGGTATTCCTTCCGTTGAATATGGAGACTTGACATCAGGAGCCGTCGTTATCCGTTCAAAGGCCGGTAAATCACCGCTAAGCATTCGTTTGAAGGCTAATCCTAAGACATATCAATTGGCTTTGTCAAAAGGTCTTTCTCTTGGCGAAAAAGCAGGAGTGCTGAATCTTTCTGCCGACTATGCTTACAACAACACATACACATACGAAGCGTACGCATATTATCAGAGGTTTAATGTTAAAGGGTTGTGGACAAAGAATTTCGGTGAGAATGTCCGCACAAACACCTCATTGGAATTCGGTATCCGCAAAGACACCAGAGATTTGAATCCCGATGATTTGAGAACTCAATTGGTTACAAAGGGAAACGAGCAGAATGTAAGGTTCAACTCCAATGGAACTATTACAGTAAACAAAGGCTGGTGGAATACCATAAAGTACAATGCTTCGTTTAGCTATGCCAATAAATATGACTATCACAAAGAGTTGCTTTCTAATGCAGAATCTTTGCACACTTCTTGTGAATACGATGGTGCGGTGCTTTCCAAAAATCCGGGGGAGGATGTATTTGACATCAACGGTAATAAAATTACCAATATCCCAAGCAGTGAAATGGGCAATTCTGTAAAGGTTCTTCCATACGAATATGTAAGTATTTATGAAATTCTCGGTAAGGAACTTAACGGATATGCACAGATTAAAGCAGACTTCAACAAGAGATGGGGTAATGTCAATAATCACATTCTTGTCGGAGCTGACTATAAAGTTGACGGCAACCTTGGTGAAGGTAAAGTCTATGATGAAGAATTTCCTCCAATGCGTTCAGCATCAGGTAATAACTCTTCATACAGAAAGAGACCTTACTATGACGTGCCTTTCATTCATCAAATCGGTTTGTTTGCTGAAGACACATACAGACATACTTTTGGTAAAAATGAGTTGAATATCAAAGCCGGTGCGCGTTTCGACTATATCAATGGTAAGACAGCAATTACTCCACGTATCAATGCGTCAATGGATATTGTTCCCGATATTTTGACAATTCGCGGAGGTTGGGGTATAAATGCAAAAGCTCCTACAGCTTTGTATCTCTATCCTGAAAAGGCTTATTTCAACTACAACAACTACTATTACGTAGGCGAGAGTGGCTCACAACTTGTTTCAACTATTCGCTCGTTCAATACTGAAAATTCTGATCTTGAGATTGCAAAATTACGCAAGGCAGAGGTTGGAATTGATGTCAAGTTGTTTGACAGATATAGACTTTCAATTACAGGATATGACGAGGTTATGAAAAATGGTTATAACCTCGGTACGGATGTCAGCTGTTTCCAACTTGTTGAATATAAGAAATATGAGGCTGTTCAAAATGCTTCCGGCGCATACGTTCCGTCATTGGAAGGAACATACAATGTATTTTCTTCATATGTAAAACCTCTCAATAACAGTTACTCCCACAATAGAGGTATTGAGTTTGAGTTGGATTTAGGTCGTTTCGAAGAGATCAGAACAGCATTCTTCTTGAATGGTGCATATTCTCAGTCAATCTATAAAAATTTGGGCAATAAATTCGGCACCAACAGTAACTTGAACAATATCGAAAAGAATATTGCCATTTACGAAGAGGGGCTTTATACCCGTCACAAAGACAGATTCGTATCGACATTAAGAATTACACACAACATTCCGGAATTAGGTTTTGTAATCACTCTTGCAACTCAGGTTAACTGGATGGAGAAGTTCTGGACAGAATATGGTAACGATACTATGTTTATGCAGTACATCTCTTATAAAGACGGTAAAGTTTACACTTTCGATCCAAGCAAGAAAAACGATCCTGAATTTGCATATATGTTTGATGCAGTCAGTGAAAACAGGTTCATTGTCGAGGAATATTTCCCGACAGTTACATTCAACTTAAATATTTCTAAAGAAATTGGAGATAAGTTGACTGCTTCTTTCTTCGCCAACAATATGTTTAACAATCGTCCTTTGTACGAGTCTAAAGCAAATCCGGGTTCTTTCACCGAGTTATTGTCTGACAATAAGTTGTTTTTCGGATTTGATCTTAAGATTAACATTAAATAAGGAGGAAACAATATGAGAAAATATATATTATTAGTACTTATTTTGTTGACAGCTGTTTCTTGCGAACAATTTAAGGATATTCAAAATGTGGATGCCATTGCACAAATTGGTGCAAATGTTTCTGTTACAACAACAACAGTTGCAGCGGATGTTCCGCGCCCCGACAGTTATGTTGTAAAGTTCACCAATTATGATGACAAATATGAAGTTTCTTCAAAAACTGACGCCAACGGGAAAGTTGCGGTAAACGACATTATCCCCGGTAAATATACAGTCACAGTATCAGGAGAGATTGCATACAAAGGATTTACATACTACTACAGCGGAAGTTTGACAAATATCAATATTATTGAAAGTGGTAAGTCTTATAATGTTGATGTCGTGGCTTCAAAGGCAGGATCTCTCATTCTTAAAGAGATTTACTTCAATGGTGCATCGGGTTATTATTTCAAAGACCAATTCTATGAAATTTATAATAATGGTGATGAGGTTCAATATGTTGACAAGCTTTGTATAGGTAATATTTTACCTACGACAGCAAGTACAACAACATACGAGTGGATTGTTCCAGACGGACATCCTGAAAACTACATCTATATGGCATCTGTATGGCAAGTGCCGGGTGACGGTAATGATTATCCTGTTAAGCCGGGAGAGTCGATCATTATTGCTCAAGGTGCCCAGAATCACCATGCTCTTCGCCCTGCCAGTCCTGTTGACTTGAGTGGTGCAGAATTCGAAACATTCATTGTCAATCAGACAGTTAACCCTGACAATCCTAATTCAATCAATATGGATTTGAGAGTTGACTTCAATGTGTTTGGTACACAATGGCTTGTAACTGTATTCGGAGGGGCTTATGCAATCTTTATTCCTGAAGAAACAATTGACAATACCACATGGGTTACGCCAAAAGGCAGCTCATCAAAAGCAAAAGAGGTTCTTATTGAGACTGTTATCGATGCAGTTGAGATAGTAAACAATGCGACTAAGATCACTCAAAAACGTATGCCGACCTCTTTGGATGCCGGAGCAACCTATACAGGAGCTACTTATACCGGAAAGAGTGTCAGCAGACGTATCAGAGAGGTTAAAGAAGATGGACGTATTATCTATTGGGATACCAACAACTCTACTGAAGACTTCCAGGTTAACCCTCAGGCAGTGGTTCGTCGTGACGGAGTAGGTGTTCCTTCCTGGAATACATGGGCGAAATAATTTACTAACCGAAAAAAGACAGAATTAAGATGAAAAAATATATTATTATTTCAGTTATCGCTTTGAGTGCAATATTTAACGCTCAAGCTCAGGGGAGTAAAACAATAACATACCCAACCGCGTTGGAAATCAATCAGGCCCAAGCACTTTGGTTTAATACCTCAAATGCGGCAGGAATGATAGTTACACCACTCAACAACTACAATACCTTATCCGTAGGATATAATGTAAAGAATGGTGAATACAGACTTCAGCAAGAGGGCAATCAACAAGCTCTCAAGATCAACACATCAGGAGCCACCAATCTTGGTAAAGCTCGTTTGTGGGGAGAATTCACATATCAGAACATCACGGAGACAGATACCCGTTACAACACAACAATGCTTGATGTTGTGCCCGATATGCCTTACTTTGTAGGTGATCCAAACATCAGTTATTGGAAGAAACAGTCTTATAATATGAGCGTTAAGGCTGCAAGCCCTGTCCTTTGGGATTTGGTTGCATTCGGTGCGTCAGCCAACTATTTCACTAAAAACGGTGCAAAACAAATAGACCCGAGATCTGAATCTTTCAAATATGGAATTAGTGTAGAACCTGCAGTCGTATTTACTTTGGGAACAAAGCACAGCATCGGTCTTACCTTCCTTTATTTGAATTCATTTGAAAGGACAGTGCCTGTAAACAGTAATAACCAGCAAGATCAGATTGCCTACATCATGAGAGGTGTCGGCAATTATACGGACGGTGTTGTAGGAAGTCTCAGCGGAATGGGCACATTCTACTACAAGACTAACAAAATAGGAACTTCTCTTCAATACAACTTTAATGGAGACCGTTCTGCTCTCTTGGCAGAGGTAAAGTCTTCTTTTCAAGTAGTTGATGTCTTCCAGACACCTACCAAGCCTCGTAGAATGGGAACAACCGCACAGATGTTGATGGGTGGAAATATCCAATACATCAACAATGGTGACGACTTTACTTCAAAGGTTACATTGGACGGATATCATAAGAACACCAACGGCATCGAGTATATTCAAGAAATTGATGCTACATACGAAGTTCAGCAGTGGGTTACCATCGCTAAATTCATTAGAAGCAGATATGTGTTCAATGCAGCCACGCTTAAATTTGACTTGTATCGCAACAGCGATGAAGGTTATGATTGGATGGCAGGTGCACAGGGAATCTTCAGTGACAGAACAGATGAATACATCCTTCCTCATTCAACTTTTACTGCAAAGAATGTATATGGTGAACTGTTCGGAAAGAAAAACATCATGGCCGGAGACAATTCGGTCCTGATAGGTATCAATGCCGGTTACAATTTCAATTTGGGCGGTGGATACGACTACAATGGCGCTGAACCTACTTCAAAGGTTGTTAAGGACTTGTATGAAAGGGACAATGCTATCCTTTGTGCAAATTATTATCAAGTGGGACTTGATATTAAAGCTTCTTTCCCTATCGGAAAGAGTACCGCATTGTACATTGCAGGCAACTGCCAATATTTGCGCTCTAACGACACAATGAACGACAATCTTTATGCTTGTGACAATGATGGCTCAAACTTCCGTTGGGAGTATAAGACAGCTGATTTGAGAAATCCAAGCCAAAGAGTAATTGCAACCATCAGTATAGGTTTCACATTCTAATATACTATGATACAGTACCGTAAATGAGAAAAGTATTATTTTTACTATTTATTTTGCTGTGCTTCCCTTTGGGGGCACAGCAAAATATTATTACCCCGACACAAAATGTGCGCAACTCGTTCGCCATTTTTGTTGATGAGGGTACATTTAATGCCTGTAAAGAGGAAATAATGGCCTATCGTGACGTTGTCGAAAAAGATGGCCTTGCCACATTCGTCTTATCTGCGAATTGGGAATCTCCTGAGCATGTAAAATTTTTTATTGAGAAATATTATGCCGAACAGGCTCTCGAAGGGGCTGTTTTTATTGGGGATATTCCTGTTCCGATGATACGCGGTGCTCAACACTTTACATCTGCATTCAAAATGGACCAGAAGAGCTTTCCGATGTATGATTCATCTGTTCCTTCGGACAGATTTTATGATGACTTGCACCTCAAATTTAGATTTATCGAGCAAGATTCGACACATCATCAGCTCTATTACTATTGGTTGACAGGAGATTCTCCTCAAAGAATCAACTGCTCAATCTATTCCGGCCGTATCCGTCAGACCGAGAAGGGAGAAGCAGGATACGAGCAAATCCGCGGCTATCTCAAAAAGGTGGTGGCAGAAAGATCTGTTGAAAACCCTCTTGACAGAATTGTTTCCTACACGGGAGAAGGTTCGTTTTCCAACAGCCTTGCCGCCTGGAAGGATGAAAGTATCACAATGAGAGAACAGGTGCCCGCCGCCTTCAATTCAGGGGCAGACGGTGCCAAATTCTACATATTCTACATGTATCCGTATATGAAAGAGACTCTTACTGAGGAGCTTAAAAGAGAAGATGTGGATCTTATGCTATTTCACGAGCATGGAACAACCGATAGACAATACATCACAGGAATGCCTCCTGCTTACTACGATGATGATTTGTATGAAAATGGAAAGATGGCAGTCCGCAGATATCTCAGAGGCGTAGAGAGAAGGTCCACAAAGACAGTCGCTGAAGCAAAAGAGAGCCTTGTCAAAGAATATGGGATTGATTCTACTTGGTTTGAAGGTGTTTTAGACAGCGCATTCATTGCGAAAGACTCCCTTGAAGATTTGAAGACAGGTATCATATTGGATGACATCAAAAAGATTAATCCAAGCCCGCGCGTTGTGGTGTTTGATGCCTGTTACAATGGAGATTTCAGGGATGGAAGTTTCGTCTCCGGAGAGTATATTTTCGGAAAAGGAAAGACCATAGCGTGCTTCGGCAATTCAGTCAATGTGCTTCAAGACAAGTCGGCTACAGATTTGATGGGATTGCTTGCTTGCGGTATGAGAGTGGGAGAGTGGACCAAAAACATCAATATTCTTGAGTCGCACATTATCGGAGATCCGACATACAGATTTGCAAGGCCGGCCAAAATGCCGCGCATCAAGACTCATTCGACCGACACATCATACTGGTTGGCAATTTTGGACCACAAAATGCCTGTGGACGTGCATTCACTTGCACTTTACAAGCTTTTTGAGTTGAACTATCCGCAGATGTCCGATTTGCTCTATACTACATATAAGGAGTCTCCTTACTACACTCAAAGATTGCAATGCCTTCATTTGTTGGCATACTATGAGGATGACAACTATCAGCTACTTTTGAAAGATGCGATGGAAGATCCTTACGAGTTCATTCGCAGAAAAGCGACCTATTATATGGGAAGAGTGGGACGAAACGACTTTATTCCTTATATGGTCAAGCTTTACATGAGTGACTATATGTCTGAAAGAGTGGCTTTTAATGTGAGTTTCTCTGCCAACCATCTCAATATTCCCGTAATGCGCAACTATTTCGAGCAGGAGATAGAGAAGGCAGACTACATCTACGACAAAGAGGCTTTCAGCAAAAAGGTCAACGATATGCTTTCAAGTAGTGAAAGTACAATGACAGGGTGCTGGAAGCGTGTCATAGATACAGATATGAAGCCTCGCAGCAGGATGTTTTATCTTACAATGTTAAGAAACAATCCTTTTCCTCAGATGGTTGCGGACATATTGCGTACAATTGAAAATCCTGCAGAAGATGCATCAATAAGAGTTACTCTTGCTGAAGCTCTTGGGTGGTATGTGCGTGCATACAATAAAGAGGAAATCATTGCAGGATGCCGGAAAATACTTGACAATGAAAAAAACATTGATCCTGATTTGGCTGACGAATTAACAAAGACAATTAACCGATTAAAAGAATATACACGATGAGACAAAAACATATTTTTACTTTGATTTGTGCAATTCTTATTGCCGGTAATTCATTCGCCGCTTCCAAGGTCAACATTGTCAAATGCAATCCAAAGGCGGCAACATCATTTGCCATTTTTGTGGACAATGCCACCTATAATGCCTGTAAAGCAGAAATTGACGCATATCGCGACGTGCTTCAGGCAGAGGGGTTGGGCACTTATATTCTTTCTTCTGACTGGAACACTCCTGAAGAAGTTAAAGCTCAGATTGTCAAGCTTTCAAAGAGTAGTCCGATACTTGAAGGAATGGTATTTATCGGTGATATTCCTGTTGTCAGAGTTCGTCAGGGTCAGCATATGACAACTGCCTTTAAGATGAATGAAAACACATTCCCCATGGTAGAGTCTTCAGTCACTTCGGACAGATTTTATGATGACCTTCACTTGACATTCGAATATATTTGTCAGGATTCACTCAATGCAAGGCACTTTTACTACAATTTGACCGAAGAGGGTGCACAAAGACTAAATCCAAACTTCTATTCGGCCCGTATGCTTGTTCCTGCGGATTTTGTTGGAGACAAGATGGAGGTGATGAAGAAATATTTGACCAAGGTTGTTGCCGCACACAAGGAAATTAATCCACTCGACAATTTCATCTTTTTTGCCGGACACGGCTATAACTCTGATTGTCTGACAGTTTGGAGACAACAGCCAATAATCTTCAAGGAGTACTTCCCGGGTGCTTTCACAAAAGCTTCCGGCAACAAGTTTTATAACTTCCGCCAGGACAACTATATGAAATTCACACTCTTTACTGAGGTTCAACGCCCTGAGACAGATGTGTTTATGTTCAGCGAGCATGGTGCCCCTGACACTCAGTACATCAATGGAGATTATCCTGCACAGACTTTGGAAGATGATATTGTGCAACTAAAGCGCTCATTAAGAAATACATATAAGAGATACAAATCTCCTGAAAAGAGAGCGCAATTTGCACGTGAGGCTTCACAGGAATACCATTTGGATAGTGCAATGTTCTCTCCGGAAGCTCTTCAGGCTGAGGCTCTTGGAGATTCCATCGCAAAGGCCGATATCAATATTGTGTTAAAGGATATCGAGAAGCTCAAAACCGGAGCGCGTGTAACCATTTTCAATGCCTGCTACAACGGTTCGTTTCACGAGAGTGGATATGTTGCCGGATACCACATCTTCAATGATGGTAAAAATGTAGTTGCACAGGGCAATACTGTCAATGTACTTCAGGACAAATGGGCTGACCAATTGATTGGCTATCTTTCATTGGGCGTTCGTATAGGCTTTTGGCAAAAAGAGGTGTGCTATCTTGAAGCACATCTTATCGGTGACCCCACTTTCCGTTTTGCACCTATAACCGTAGATGACATAACTGCTGAGGAGTTATCGTTGGCTCTTGCCAATCAGTCGTATATTGAATTTGGGGCCAAGAAGAATGAGGGGGTCGGCGGCACATCATATTGGAAAGAGATGCTTCATGCCCCTGCTTCAATTCATCGTGCCTCAGCTGTCAAGCAGCTTTCAGAGCTTAATGCTCTCTCTTCTGCCGACCTTGCTGAAATTTACTTTTCAGAGAGTTCGTGGATAGTTCGTCTTCAAACTCTTATGGCTATAGCTCCATTTGCCGATGAAAATACGCGCAGGGTGATTGTCAAGGCATTAGATGACCCGTACGAGATGGTTCGCCGTCAGGCTTGTCACCTTGCCGGTAAAATGGGGGATAGTTCATTTATCGAGCCTCTTATCGCTATTGAGCAACATTCACACGAGGTGATTCGTGCACAATATGCGGCCAACGGGGCTTTGGGCATTTTCAATGTTGTCGATATGCCGCAAGAATATGCTTCATCCAAAGCAGTGGCACGCAGTGCAAAACGAGTTGAGGGACAGGTTGCCGTGATTATGGACAAAACAGCTGACCCTGAGGAGCGCGAGTCTGCCATGCGTTTTATTCGCAACAATCCTCTTCATTGGAAAGTCGATCAGTTCCTGTCTATTGTTTCGGACAGTTCGGAAAGTGAATCAATGCGGTTGATAATGACAGAAGCTCTCGGTTGGTTCGATATCTCTATCGAGCGGGACAGGATTATTGAGAGCCTGAATAAATGTCTGGCAGAGCAACAATTGACTCCGCGCCTTCGTCGCGAAATGAAGAAAACCATTAAGCGCTGTACCAAATAGATATTAGATACTACGCCAAATGCAATGTTAACACCACCGGCAGATTTCTGTCGGTGGTGTTTTGTATACATGATATTAAATTGCGGCTCACCGGGACCGAAACGGAGTGAACCGCTCTGGGTTTTGTATCCATGATATTAAATTATGGCTCATGGCTCCGCAACATCGCCGGCAAATAAAAGTGTGGCCACAAAAAAGGCCTGAAACGTGGCCAAGCGTGATAAAGTTTCCCCGACGGCCACAAAAACGGCCTCTTGCGTGGCCATCATCATCAGAAACACCTGTGTGACCATAAAAACAGCCTCCTGCGTGGCCAGAGCATACGCACATAGCCCAATGCGAAATCTATAACGTGGTCCATAGAGAGAATCTACGACTTTTTTAATGTTTCGACACCCTGATTATTGTGCGCTGCGACGAAATGTCCCTTTCGGCGCTGACAAATGCGCCTCAAAGGACATTTGCGTCTCCGCTGCACCCGATTTCATATAACATATAAGAAGTTAGGTGGTAAAACAGCGTCTAGTGCGCGTCTACGGCCGATGGAGTACCTGACTTCCATTTTGAATAAGTTTGTCAATGAACGATTATTACACTGCGACGTGATTCTATCGTCGATATTGCAGTATTCACAACGCCTCCGCTAAGTATAACTCACTACATTACAATATTTAATGTTTGTAGCTATCCCTCTCCTCCCAAACAACAAAATGATGTAAAGAATGGCATGTTTCGTATAGTGTTTATTACCAGTATGTTTCTAATGTAGTGCATTCTTTATGTCGAAAGTGAATTAATGGGTGACCACGCTCAAGGTGCCATCTGAGGCACAGTTCCACAATATTGTCAAATACGACGAAATGAGATAAAGAATGGTATGTTTCGTATAGTGTTTATTACCAGTATGTTTCTAATGTAGTGCATTCTTTACGTCGAAAGTGAATGACTGGGCGACCACGCTCAAGGTGCCATCTGAGGCACACATCTCCCAAACAACTAAATGATGTAAAGAATAGCAGGTTTCGTACAGTGTTTATTACCAGTATGTTTCTAATGTAGTGCATTCTTTATGTCGAAAGTGAAAGGCCTCCAACGAGGCCAAGCGTGATAAGGGCACAACGACGGCCACAAAAAGGACTTAAACGTGGCAAAGCGTGATAACTATCGTGGCTAAACATGAGGAATGCTATGCACAGCCCATATTTTATCGTGGGATCAGAGATCTCTTGTGAATGAAAAGCGCAGACTTCTGCTGGGGGTCATGCTCCAGATGGTGAAGCACAGAAGTATGCACGGGATCGAAAATAGTCTGCGAAGTCTGTGCAGGCTCTAATTTACCATTCACGTTATGGAAATCAAGTTACGATATGAGAATCAAGTTAACACTAAGGTGAAGGTGACGCGCTCGTCGGTGTTGCAACTCAGGTAAAGGGATCCTTCGTGAAGTCGCATTATCTGTTTGGAGAGACTTAGACCGATGCCTGAGCCTGCTTCTTTTGTGGTGAAGAATGGCAGGAAGATGTTTTCGGCAATGTCTTTCGGAATAGCACCGCCGTTATTGGAGATATCGATTACGGTATTTTCGTTTTCATCCAGACGGGCTTCAATCCGGATGTGACCTTCAGGTACATTTAGGCAGGCTTGCAGTGCATTTTTTACGATATTGATTGCTACTTGTGAAATGAGATCTTCGTCTGCATAGACCAGTATGTCATCAGGAATCACCGAGAGAGAAATAGATGGAATTATGCATCGACGGCTGCCATCGGAGTCAGTCACGCTGCAGTTCGCTTGCGGGAGAGTATCGTGAATTGCATCTGAGCCGGTCTCCCGGCTATCTCCGTAGGCTGCCCCGCCGTTCACTTGCGGGCCGGTCTCCTGGCTCGCTCCTGAGCCATTCACGCGGCTGCCATCCAGGCCATTCACGCGGCTGCCCTCGAAGTCAGTCTCGTGGAGCACTTGCGGAATAGTACCACGATTTTCGTCAGAGACAGTGTCGTTAATCTCATCGTAGGTTGCCACGCGGATTACTTGCGGGCCAGTCACGCGGCTGCCATCGGAGTCAGTCACGCTGCAGTTCGCTTGCGGGAGAGTATCGTGAATTGCATCTGAGCCGGTCTCCCGGCTATCTCCGTGGGCTGCTCCGCGGATCACTTTCGCGTTAGTCATGCGGCTGCTATCCAGGCCATTCACGCGGCTGCCCTCGGAGTCAGTCTCCCGGCTCGAGTCGGCTCCGGAGCTGATTTTGCTGTATTCCGCTTTATAAGTCATAGCGGCGGTCTCTTCCTCTAAAGCAACCACTCGCTCAAGCAGCTCCTTGATATATAATGCTTTCTTGTTCGGGACAGGGATATGGGTGAATTTTCTGTAAGATTCCACAAAGGAAATAAGTCCTTTACTTGTTGAATTGATGGTTGCAAGTCCCCTGGCCATATCACTCTGTTTGTCATCACAAATATCCATCAATGAGCCACTTAGAGAGGTGACGGGGGCGAGAGAATTCATGATTTCATGCGTAAGTACCCTGATAAGCCTTATCCACGACTCAAGTTCCTTTTCGGCGAGTTCACTGTTGATGTCTGTAAGGGCAATGATGGTCATCGGTACACCGTCCACATTAATCTCAGAAGCCATCATTGAGATGTTTTTTTCTCCGAACTCATTGGTGACCACAACATTTTTTTTCTCTCCGGCTTTGATCGAGGCAAAGGCATCCCTAAGCGGCTCAGAGATGACGGAGAGCTGATTAATATTGGTGAAAACCTCCAGTCCGATAACTCTAAGACCTTCTTTGTTGGTTTGATAAACGTTACCTGCCGAGTTGATGGTAACCACACCTGTCTTGACACTGTTAAGGATTAGTTCGTAATATTTTTCCTTTTCTATGGCGCGAACCTTGGCATCTGAAAGTATCTGCCTTATCTCGTTGAGAGCGTAGTTGAGAAAGCGGTCATTGCGACCACTGACATTCTCGGCAAACTTGAAGGTATAATCACTGTTTTTAATTGCCTTCAGCAGAAAATGAACTTTTTGATATGTCTTGAGGTAAAGCGAGATAAGCTTGTAGATGGAAAACAGCAAGATTGAGATAGAAAGAGTCATTACTGAATAGGTCCCCTTCAATCCTCCCCACAGGGCACCGGTAAGTGAGGCCATCAGCAGAATTATATACAGTACGAATGCACCTGAACTCATAATTCATATTTTTTAATCTTGTTGTACAGAGTTTGGCGGGTAATACCGAGTTGCTGTGCAACTGCGGACAAATTGTTTGGATTGCGGTTGATTGCCTTTTCAATCATTTCTCTCTCCATTTGCTCCAGCGTGGTAAAACTTTCTGTAGCTGTATTTGGTTTGATGCTGCTCTTAAGGAAAAGAGAGGCTTCGTCAATCAGGCCGTTGTCACTCATGATAACTGCTTTTTCGATTGTGTGTTGCAGTTCTCTTACATTACCTGACCACTCGTAGGCCTGAAGAGCTTTTTCTGCTTTTGCCCCAAAGCCGGAGATAGATTTATTGTATTTCTGAACATATTTCTTTAGAAAAATAGAGGCCAGGGGTACAATATCTTCTTTGCGCTGCCGGAGCGGAGGAATGTCAATATGTATGGTATTGATTCGATAGAGCAAATCCTCACGGAATGTACCATCCTTTACCATCTTGTAAATATTGCAGTTTGTTGCGCAAATCAGTCGGATATCTATGTCAATGGGGGAATTGCTGCCAACTCGGACAATTCTGTTGTTTTGAATAGCCGCAAGCAACTTGGACTGAAGGTGGTACGGCAGATTGCCGATCTCATCTAAAAACAGCGTCCCGTGGCTTGCTACTTCAAATTTGCCCGCCCGATCAGAATGTGCGTCAGTATAGGCACCTTTTACGTGGCCGAAGAGTTCGCTTTCAAACAGAGTCTCGGTGACGGCCCCCATATCGACTGACACCATAATTTCATTGCTCCGCGCGGATCGGTTGTGAATCTCACGAGCTACCATCTCCTTGCCTGTTCCGTTTTCTCCTGTAATCAGAATTGCAGCATCGGTATTTGCCACTTTCTCTACAGTTTCGCGTAGCCGGAGCATCGCATCACTTGTTCCCCAATACATCTGAGGTTCATCCTGTAACTCTTTTTTAATTTCTTTGATATGCTTTAACTCTTTGTGAGACTTGTGCAGATTATAGGCATTTTGGAGTGTGGCTATCAGCTTATCATTGTCCCAAGGCTTTACTACGAAATCGGCGGCACCCTGTTTTATTCCTGTTACTGCGAGTTCCACATCCGCATAAGCGGTAAAGAGCACTACTTCTGTTTCGGGTGAAATCTCCTTGATATGAGATAGATAGTAAAGGCCTTCATTGCCGGTATTTACTCCTGTCCAGAAATTCATGTCAAGCAGGACGACATCTATGGAATGTTCCCGAAAGTTGCTGTTAATTTGATTGGGATTGTTAAGTAAAATCACTTTTTCAAAGTAACGTGTCAGTAAAATCTCAAGTGCCGACAATATGCTTTTGTTGTCGTCAACCACTAATAATGTACCTTCTTTGCGCATCATAATTAAGCCATTAATCGTCAAATATATGGGAATTATCGCTGAATGTCAATTTTTTTTGCACAATATGTAAAAATATTTTACACTTTTTGCAACAAATATAAACCGTAATAGTCTTATTAGCAGAACATTATCTACTTTGGCATCAAAATGGTAGAAGGTAGGGGCAAATCGAAAAACGACAAATAAAAATATGAAGAGAGTTAGTTTAGTGTTTTTGATGTTAATTATTTTGACACAATTGTATGCTCAGACAGAAGAAAAGAGTCTCTATAACCTGAATGACTGCATGATATATGCCATAGAACATAGCACAAAAGTTGTCAAGCAGAGCTATGCCAACAGCAATTATGAACAGGATAGACTTGCTGCGCTTACCTCTCTGTTTCCATATATCGGAGCAAACAGCAGCACAACCACAAGTTACGGACGTTCTATTGACCCTGAGACCAATACCTATACCACTTCGGCCAATTTCGGCAACAGCCTGTCGGCTTCAACGTCTATGACTGTATTTAACGGCCTTTCAGGTATCAACTCATACCGTGCCAGCAGGATAGCATATATCATGGGTGGCGAGATGCTTCAGCAGGTCAAAGATCAGGTGGCCTTAGAGGTAATGCAGGCATATTTTGACGCAGTCTACTACAGTGAGGCTATAATTTTGGCGCAGCAACAACTTGAAACAAGCAAAAAGACCTTTGAAAAGGACAGCAAGCTGGAGAAATTGGGCCTCAAAAGTCGTGCAGATGTGCTTCAGATCGAGGCGCAGTATCGCGGTGACGAATATACGGTTATCAAGCAGGAAAACGCGCGTGATCTTGCTGTTTCTTCCCTGAAGGAAAAAATGAATTATCCTGCAGATGAGCCGATTGAGATAGATACAAGAGTCTTTGTAGATCCGGAAGATGAAGAGGTCTCACTTAAAAGTTTGACTGACTATGCGATGCAGCACAATCCTAACCTAAAGGCGCAGAAACTCTCATTCCGGCAGTCACAACTTAACTACTATGCTACCAGGGGACGTATGCTGCCTTCCATTTCGGTTGGGGCAGGATATTCTTCGAGTTACTACGAAAATCTGAATGCGACCACTCAAGGCTCTCCTTATTGGCAGCAACTTAGAGACAATCAGGGGTATTATTGGGGAGCATCCATCAGCATCCCGATATTTAACGGACTGACCAGAAGGACTGCCGCGCGCAAGGCGAAAAACAATATGAAAATTGCAGAGCAGGATATGATTGCCGCGGAGAGAGCTTTACAGGGCGAGATAGAAACCAATTACAATCAGATGCGCGGCTATAGAAAAGAGTATATTCAAACTAATATTAAAGTCGATGCGGCGGACCTTGCGCACAAGGCCACATTGCAGAAATATGATCAGGGTGTATCTTCTCCTATTGATCTTCAAACATCTGCCAATCAGCTACTTCAGGCAAAAGCAGAAATGCTTAATGCAAGACTTCAATATATCATCAAGAGCCGCATGGTGGACTACTATAACGGCAAGCCACTAATTAGATAAATAACAGATAGATACAATGGATATTCAAATTGAAAAGAAAAAGGGTGTAAAAGCCCTGTTTACCAAGAAAAACCTGCCATACCTGCTCGGAGTAGTAGTGTTGGCATTCATACTTTGGCTCATATTAAGAGACAACTCGTCAACACTTAAGATTGATGCACGTACAATACTTGTATCAGAGGCCGTCAATGGGGAGTTTAATGATTACGTGAGAGTTACAGGGCAGGTGCAGCCTATTACGACAGTGCAGCTCAGTCCGCTTGAGGGCGGTATTGTAGAGAGGCTTGTGGTTGAGGAGGGAGCTACCGTAAAGAAGGGAGACGTCATTGTGGTCTTGAGCAACAACAATCTTAACCTCTCTATTCTTGACAGCGAGGCACAGCTTGCAGAGAAACAGAATTTCTTGCGTAATACTCTGATTACCATGGAGCAGGAGAGGCTCTCTCTTCGCAAAGAGCAGCTTCAGCTGGATCTTGACGTGGCCCGCAAAAAACGTACATTTCAGCAGAACGATGAACTTTACAAGAGCGATCTGCTGGCCCGTGAGGTTTGGCTTCAGTCCAAAGAAGATTATGAGCTTGCCGAAAAAAACAGGGTCTTGGTTATCGAGAGGCAGAAGCAGGATTCGCTCTATCGCAAGATTCAGGTTGAGCAGATGGAGGAGAGTCTGGACAATATGCGCCGCAATATGCTGCTTATACGTGAGCGAGTTTCCAACCTCAAGGTTAAATCACCTATTGACGGGGAGCTTGGCCTGCTGGACGCAGTGTTGGGGCAGTCTATTTCCGCAGGTGCGAAAATAGGACAGATCAACGACTTGTCAGACTATAAAGTTGAGGCTCAGATAGATGAACATTACATTGACAGAGTGCGTTCAGGTCTGGAAGCCTCTTTCGAGAGACAGAATACTCAATACCGGATGAAGATCAGAAAAGTATATCCTGAAGTTCGCAACGGTCAGTTTAAAGCGGACTTTACATTCGAGGGGGATCGTCCGGACAATATTCGTTCGGGACAGACCTATTATCTTAATCTTCAACTTGGACAGCCTACACAGGCCATTATCATTCCGCGCGGTTCATTCTATCAGAAGACAGGCGGGTCATGGATCTATGTGGTCTCTGAAGATGGCTTAAGGGCTTACAGGAGGACGATTAAGATCGGTCGTCAAAATCCGCAGTACTATGAAGTACTTGAGGGACTTGAGGCCGGAGAGAAAGTAATTGTCTCAAGTTATGACACATACGGAGATAATGATCAGTTAATATTAAACAGATAACGAGGTATATGAAGCGCAGTATTTTACAACTTTTCAAAAAAGGCGATAATAATGTCATTAAGATAGTGATGTTGGGATTGGGCCTCGCTATGGGGCTGGTGCTGATAGCCAAGGTCTATTTCGAGCAGTCCTACGAAAATTATATACCGGATATTGACAGGGTTTACAGAATCAGAGAGATCTACGATAAAACGACCGACAATACTCACAACGAGTGGAATCAGACAGCAGGAGCTGTTGCTCCGGGCATCAAGGCCTACTCCCCTGCTGTTAAGAGTGCCACCAGATTTACCTGGCTGACTGATAAGGTAGCGCTGTTTGACACAAAAGACAACAGGTACAACTGCGGTGCAATTATTTTTGCGGATACAAGTTTCTTCGAGATATTTCCCCGAAAAGTGCTTGCCGGCAATGTGGGCGACGCAATGAACATCTCAGGTCACGCTATTATCTGCAAGTCACTTGCAGACAGAATAGGGTACAATGTCATAGGTGAGACCTTCAAAGTGATGGAACGGGAAGTGGTGATAGATGCCGTGATAGAAGACTTTCCTGAAAATTCAACACACAGGTATGTGGAGATGCTTATGGCTCTTCCTACTATCGGAAAATATATGTATGACGGCAGCAACAGGTGGGTTGGGAATGACCGGTATCTCAGTTTCGTAAGGCTCTACCCAAAGTCTGATGAAGAAGAGGTCAATAAAGCGGTCGAGAAGATGTGCGACGAAAATATTGACAATGAAGGCCTGGCCAAGATGGGAGTAAAACTCACTTTCGGTATTACCCCCGTTAAAGATATTCGTCGCAACGATAAGTCGATACAGAGAATGTGCTCGCTGCTCACTCTTATAGCAGCCGTGTTGATAATATCGGCACTGCTTAATTACGTATTGATTACAATCTCGGCAATGGTGCGCAAGGCTAAAACTATTGCCGTTCATAAGTGCTACGGTGCATCCAAATGGAATATTTACCGAATTTTTTTGTCGGATGCCTTCGTACATCTTGTATTGTCACTCATTATTGCAGTGCTTCTTGTCTTCTCCTTTGAACATCTTGTGGAGGGGCTTATCGGGGTATCAATCAAGGGGTTGATTCAGGGCAACTGCATCATTATATTGTTGGCGGTATGTCTGGTTGTCTTTTTGGTGGGCGGTTTTTTACCGGGTTCTATTTATGCCAAGATACCTGTGGCTACAGCTTTCCGTGATTACAGGGAAAGTTCACGTAAGTGGAAGCATATTCTGCTTTTCGTACAGTTTGCCACATCAACTCTCTTTATCACGCTGCTGCTGATAGTTGTTCTTCAATACCGAAAGATGCTCAACAGTGATTTGGGATACAATTACGACAATTTGTTGTATTTAGACATAGAGGGAGTTTCGGAAGAGCAGAAGCAGAGTATCCAGCAGGAGATCGAAAGATTGCCTTTCGTCAAGAAAACTTCAAGGGCAGACGGTCTGCCTTTCGAAGGGGCATCCGGTAATAATATTTACCTGCCCGGTGATCCGAAAGAGTATATCAATATTGCGGATATGTACAGTGTCTCAAAAGGCTATTTCGATATGATGGAGATCAAAATTATAGAGGGAAGTAACTTCAGTGAAGATGTACTTACCTCTCATGAAGTGATGGTGAGCAGGAGTTTCAGTGAGAAGATGCAAATTCTTGCCGGATGGAATGACGGTGTTGTCGGAAAGCAGATATTAGTCACAGAGCATACTCAGAATATTGAAAAAGATTTTTATACGATCTGTGGAGTATATGAAGATTACGTTATCGGCACGATGATTTATGAAGATGACAGACCGAGTATTCAGTTTTACAATGAGACAAAGGTTACTACTATGGGGAAGCTGATGATCAAGGTGGACGAAATTACCCCTTCGAAGATAGCTGAGATTAATGCCGTCTTTAAGCAGATGCACCCTAAGTCAAATGCGGAAGTTGTGGTTTATTCGGAGATGCTCAGAGATTGTTATGTCGAGATTCGCAGATTCAGAGATTCGGTATTGGTAGCCGGTCTTGTGGTGCTGTTGATCACGTTGATAGGTCTTGTGGGTTACTCGCAGGATGAGATCAGCCGCCGTCGCAGTGAAGTTGCGATACGTAAGATCAACGGCTCAAGCCTCGGAGAGTTGCTAATAATGTTCCTTAAAGGTGTTATGAAGGTGGCTGTGCCGGCGGTAATCGTCGGGAGTACAGCGACTTATTTTGTGGCCGGTGAGCTGCTGAAGCAGTTTCCGCAGAAGATTGTACTCAGCTGGACAATATTTGTCGCCTGCGGTCTTCTTACATTGATTATTATTTCGGCCGTTGTGCTGGCTACTATTTACAAAACAGCCAATGCCAATCCGGTAGATTCATTAAAACAATAGCATGAAGCATTTATTTATTAATTTTATTACGGTGATACGCCGATATAAGACTTCGAGTCTCCTGAATATTTTGGGAATGACGGTTGCTTTTGCTTCGCTCTACATTATTTTAGTGCAGGTCAATTATGACCTCACCTACAATAAATCGGTGAAGGACAGTGAGCGTATCTATCTGATGTCAACTCCGTCATGGTATGACAATGGACAGTATAACACCTTCCTTTCAAGACCGTTATCTGAGCGAATCATCTCATCTTCACCGACTGTTGAGGCAGGGGGATGTGTCACCCCTGCACGTGATCAATATGATATTTTTGTAGAAGAGGGTGGAGATCTCAAAGAGCACGCTTTAGCTATTGCCTCAATTTCTATGGGTGGATTGAAAGTATTTCAATTTGAAACCATAAATGGAAAAATGGAGGATCTCGACAATCCTTCAACGATAGCAATCTGTCAATCTGCTGCTAAAAGGCTCGGTCTTGACATTGGCGACTGCATTAGATGGAGCAATGATATCAATTCCGAAAAGTATTCGGTAGTAGCCGTTTTTAAAGATTATCCTCGAAACAGCCTCTTCGGCTTGTCGGAAGCGATTATTAAGATGTCGGACAACAATATCGACAACTGGAGTGAGTGGAGCTATACATATTTTGTAAAACTCAACTCTGCTTCCGACAGGCAGTTCTTTGAAGATCATGCCGTTGAAATTGAAAAGCAGATTCTTAAGGAAGAAGGAGATGACGGTGATACGGAGAAAAGCCTGAATAGAATGAAAATAAGGCTTTTCGCTTTGGGGGAGTGTTATTTTTCGCAAGAGGTTGGTAGCCCTTCAGGAGAAAAAGGCAATGCGACTACGACATATACCCTTTTGGGTATTGCCATACTTGTGGTCATGATAGCTATGATCAATTTCATAAATTTCTTCTTCGCACTTGTGCCTGTACGCATCCGCAGTGTCAATACTTACAAGGTATTCGGCAGTTCGAGGGGCTCCCTTATGCTGAGTTTTGTACTTGAGGCGGTTGGACTGATTATCATATCTCTGCTTATTGCATGGTACCTGGTTTACCTGTTTGGCACATCCTCTCTGGCAGATCTTATTTCGGCACCTTTAGCCTTCAATGCCAATATCTCTATGTTGCTGACAACAATAGTTGTAGCTCTGGTAATAGCGGTTGTGTCAAGTCTCTATCCTGCCTACTACATCACCTCTTTTTCTCCGGCATTTGCCCTCAAAGGCTCATTTGGAGCAAGCGGGGCAGGGAAGACATTGCGATATACGCTGGTTGGCCTTCAGTTTGTCATATCCATCGGGCTTATTATCTGTGCCTCATTTATCAAGTTGCAGCACAGCTATATGATGAATCATGATATGGGCTTTGATAAGGAGATGCTGCTTGTGACCAATACTTCCATGAAAATTTCTTCAAGTGGCAGAGATGCATTTGGCAGCAAATTGAAGGAGAATCCTCAAATAAAAGATGTTGCCTGGGCTGCAGGTAAGGTGGTTTCTGAAGGCAGAATGGGATGGGGACGCGATTTCAAAGAGGAAAATATTAATTTTCAGTGCTATCCGGTATCATGGAATTTCTTACAGTTTATGGGGATAGAGGTGATTGAAGGGAGAGATTTCACCCCTGCCGATGAGATGAAAGATAATGGTACGTTTATTTTCAATGACAATGCACGTAAGAAATTTGGATTTACTCTTGAAGACAAGTTACAGGGGCACAAAGGTAAAACGGATATTGTCGGCTTTTGTAAAGATTTTAATTTCAAGCCATTGCAGTACGGCCTGGATCCTTTTGCCTTCTATGTTTTCGGAACTGATCCGTGGTGGTATCTGACACACCTCTACATCAGAACTACGGCTAATGCCGATATTGAAAGTGTGATCAGGTATGTAAAAGATGTAATTGTGGAATTTGACCCTTCTCTAAACAGAAGCAAGATAGATATCATATTTTTTGAAGAAGAATTGGGCGCGCAGTATAAGAAGGAAAAACAACTTACTACGCTGGT
>JAQUYF010000030.1 GCA_028691975.1 Bacteroidales bacterium
AAGGTTACCTTCTGTGCGCTCAACTCGGTTGAGAACAATAAAATACAGCTGAAGCAAGTCAACAGTATTTTACAATAGAAGTTCGTGATAGTTTTTTTCATGCGTTTATGATTAATTGATATAGAGTATTAGAAACTGACATAAAGTAGTGGTACACAGTATAGTGGCTGATTTTTAAAATTTGTTGACCGTAAACCACTTAAAGAGCCCATATCGAAAAAACACCACTCCTACATCTCCGGCTTTTAGGGCAGCTTTGATGTCTTCCTGCATTTCAAGGGTTGGAAGAGATGTTGCGCTTTCATCCGAATAGTAAGTCTGCAACCCGACCCAGACTTTTGCCTTTCCGCAATTGTCTAAGAACCATTTTGAAGTAGTGGTTATCCATTCAGTCTTTTGTTTATAATTGCCCTTATAGACCATAGGGCAGATCACGTCAAGATATTTGCCCAAATCAGGAATGTTCTGTCCGTAGTATTGTATGTCGGCAGTTGTCTCTGGCATAACGGCGGCAGAAAGTATGATTTTCGGATTGATTTTTTTTAATGTATCCGACAGTTGTCGTGCAAATTCCGTAACAGCTTCAGTTCCCCCCTGTGTTTTATAGGCGGTGCCGGGGTATCTCAAATAATCAAGATGTATCCCGCTTACATTGGACATTTGAGCGTACTTAACGGCTTTTTCAATAATGGAGTCGAAAAGTGTTTGATCCGGAACCCCATCTTTTATAGGATTGATCCATTTGCCTGAGCTATAGAAGCACTGTATCCATAAATGGACACTGATTCCCTTTTTTGCGGCATTGTTAATCCATTCACAGGCCTCAAAGTCACCTTTTGCAGTGAAGATATATTCATTCATTATGGCTGTTTCAATCCCACTTGCCACGAGATGATCAATGGCTTCCTGAGTCGCGTGGCTGCTCCACAACCACATGGCGGATTCGTATTTGTATTCTTTTGGTTCCTCCTGTTGTATTCCGTCGGGATCTGTAGGCTCAATTGTCTTTGAGCATCCGATAAGAGGTGAAATGAGTAATAATGCAAAAATAAGAAAAGAGTGTTTCATACGTTTTGATTGATTTATGACGAAGAAGCCGGCACAATGCAGCCGGCTACGTCGTCATTCATAAAATGTTCGTTTACCTACATCTATTGGTAATACACAAATTTGCGTTTTTACCCTGATAAATTATTAAAATAATACTTTACCTTTGTAACAGATTGAAACAAAACTACAATTTTATGAGAAAAATTTTTGTCTTTCTTTTAACAATTATTCTTTTGGGAGCATGTTCTCAAAAGCAAACTGTCTCTGTAATGTCATTTAATATCCGTCTTAGTCCGAATGATGAATTTGACGCAGAGAACAGTTGGCTCTATCGAAAGTCTGCTGTGGTAAACATGATAAATGAAGTGCGTCCTGATTTGTTCGGGATTCAGGAAGGCTTATATGATCAGGTTAACTATTTGGATGATAATCTGCCTCAGTATGGCAGATATGGCGTGGGTAGGGACGACGGGCAGGAGAGGGGTGAAGCCAATGCCATTTTTTACAGAAAGGAGAGATTCGACGTTGTTGAATGTGGCACTTTTTGGCTGAGCGCAACTCCGGATTCCGTCTCAAGAGGGTGGGATGGTGCCTGCAACAGGGTTGTTACTTGGGCCAAACTGAAAGATCGACTCGCAAACGGAAAAGAAATCTATTTCTTTAACACTCATTTTGACCATATTGGAAGTATTGCAAGAGCCGAATCCGGTAAGTTGATAGTTTCTAAAATGCAAGAGATGGTACGGCCTGAAGATCCTGTGTTTTTGACGGGAGATTTTAATGCCAATTATGATAATGAGATCCTGAATCCGATCAGGGATTATATGAAAATGGCTCGAGAGACCGCGCCGGTATCAGACACTCTCAATACCTTCAATAATTGGGGCAAAATCGAACCAAACACAGGGCGAAATATAATTGACCATGTCTTCATCAAAAACGCAACCCCGTTAAAATACGAGACTCTAACGGGGCAATACGGCGTTGCTTATATTTCCGACCATTATCCGATAATGGCCGTTATGAGTTATTAATTATTCTTAAACTCGATTACTTTCATGACAGTTCTCGTATTCCATGTGATGAATACGGCAATTTTTGTCGTTTGAGCAGCGTTTAATACACTGCCGGTACTGAATTTTATCGTATAAGGAATGGAAACGGCGAAAGAACTTCCTACGGCAGAGAGTGTGTAGCCTGCGCTGTTAAGTACCACTGATGTAACAGCTCCCCCTTCGACCCCGATGGCTGAAATAGAGACACTGCTGCTTGCCAAGGCTTCGGTAACGGATGGAGGTGAGACAGAAGTCACGGTGTCTTGAATTGTCGCCGTGAAGAGGTATGAACTGTCTATATCAACGCCCGGTTCATATACTTCGCCATTTAAGGTCATGACAGCCGCAGACGGATCATTTGCTTTAGGATCAGAGAGTATTAGAGATAATATTTTTTGACCGCCGCGTGGCAATTCTACTTGAGAACCGTTCGCCAGGGTAAAAATGACAGAGGTACTGCCGATAGAGACACCGGAGAAGAATCTAAAGCCGTAACGATTGGTTGCCTGAACCTTGTTGCCTTCACCGTCTAACATCCATGAGATATCGTCACCTATCTTCACCGTAAAATAATATACCCCGAGAGTATCCTTTACTCCAATGATCGGAGTGCCATTTACAGGATCGGCGGAGACTCTTTCACCATTGTTGTAGAGCCATGTAAAAGGATCACTTTCTTTAAATTTGATGGTCCAGAATGAAGCGGACAATGCCATATCATACTCTGTTGAGATATAGACCGGATCCGTGTTGTCTTCTCCATTACGAAGTGTAAGTGTATCCCCATTGGCAAATGTAAATCGGTATCCGACAATAGCGGTATTTTCCATAACTTCACTTACGGAAGTGATAAATAAGGAAGAATCAATGTTGTTGATAATGCTTTTATAGGCACGTATATTACTGTTGATTGTATCACATTTGGCTGAAAGTTCCATAATTCCCTTCATGGTAGGAATTTTTATCTCAGTGTCATCGACAAGGGTAAAGATTACGAAATAAGGATCAGAATAATCTATCTTTTTGAAAACAGATGTTCCTTCTTCTCCTGAGGCCTCAAACAGTTTTGACCATGAAGTGCCACCGTCATAAGAGACCATCCAGTAGCCGTCTTCAATCTTCATTTGCGGGACGATACCGGTAGCACGGATCTTTAACCCGTAACTGTTGGTCATCCATGTTGGAGTATTATTGCCCATTTGAATAGTCCAGTAGTAATAGCCGGTCGTATAATCCTGCTGTATCCCTAAAAACGGTGTAGTACCATTCGTGCCATTTGGAAGGTTAATCACTGTTCCGCTTGTAAAAATGATTTTATATCCCGTAGTATCCCCATTGGAAATTACAGGTTCAATGCTGGAGATGTGGTCATTACTTTCCAGAGCACTGACGGCAGATTGGAGAGCTGACAGGCTTGCATTTAGCTCCGATACTCGCGTTTCAAGTGCCGACACTTTATCGCGTAAATCGGAAATCTTGGTATTAAGATCTTTATGACACCCGCTTAAAACAAAGACAGATACGAAAATAAATAAGATAAGATATAAGCGTTTCATGATTATTCTCCAAAGTTAATAGTGATGATGATATTCTTTAGATTGCCTCTTCCATCAGAGATCAGGAAAGAGACAGTTCCACTCTGTCCGGCAACAAATGTAGCCGGAGAAGTAATATCTATAGTGCCTGTAGTACTTGTTGCCTTAGTTATTTTGGCTGAAAATCCATCATTGGCGATCACAAGCAGTTCAGGTTGAGAGCAATTGGATATCGAATAAGAAACATTTTTAACCCTGCTGGCAATCATATTGATGGAAGTATCAACAGTAACGCCAAAATTTTGATATTTAGGGATATTGTATGTGTTCGATCCGATAGTTATCTGAATATAATCGTTATTTACATTTACAAGTGAGGAGATAAGTGCTTCGTTTTCGGGTGCACTTGCCAGTATTTTCGATAAACTCGGAGTCAACAGCCATGAGACTGTAACGCCACCGTCGTAAGAAATTGTCCAGTAATATAGATTATCAGAATCTTTTTTTACTCCGATAACGGGAGTAGTACCGTTCGTAGCATCAGCTCTAACCTTAACCCCTATGTATTCGAGCCACTTTTCCTGTTCTTCATCAGCATATTTAATGGTCCAATAGTATGCCGTATCGGAAGGATTGTCAGGATCCTGCTTTGCACTTAAGACGGGCATATTGGTTGCCACACCATTATAGAAAGGAAGTACCGCGCCATTTGACAGATAGAGACGATATCCGACAGTATCCTGCCCACTCAAAATAGGAGAAAAACTTTGTGCATACGTGAAGTGATCAAAATTGCTGATCAGAGTTATTAACGATTCATAATTGGTGTTGGCAGTTGAAGCTGCAGTTTGAACGGTCTCAAATGTGCTCCATGACGGAATATTGACAGAAGTACCATCAAGGAACACAAACCTGAAAAAGGAGGTTGAGTCGTCAATCCTTTCAATAAATGATGTGCCGCTTGTGCCGGTTGCCTGGCCCATATTGTGCCAAATTTCACCGCCATCATAAGAAACCAGCCAATCGCCATTTTCTATCTTAACAATAGGACTTGCGGCTGTAGCCTCTATTTTCAGTCCATAGTTGTTTGTAATAAAAACTTCTTCTCCTGAAGCATAACGGATAATCCAGTAATATTTGCCGTCATCCCCCTGTTTGACTCCGACAGTAGGGGTTTCGGCATTAGATCCGTTGTAAATAGTAATGCTCGGGCTATTGGTAAAAGAGATGGTGTATCCCTTAATTCCGGTGGCTCCGTATATTGTTTTCACACCGGTAATAAAGTCATATTTATTAAGTTTGCTTACAATGGCCTGGAGTGATTCGACATTGGTATTCATCTGAGCGCATCTTGTCTCGAGTGCTGCAACCCGGCGTTCAAGCAGACCTAACTCATTCTCGATCTCGTTGTGACATCCACAAAGAATCAGCGAAAGAGACAGCAGTAAAGTAATATTGAAAATTATTTTTTTCATGATCAACCCTCCGTTATCGTTATGGTTTTAACCACTGTTTTTGTTGAATTGTTGATGCTGAAGATCACCACTATTTTGCCCAAATCAGACCCGAAAGAGGCCGGAGATGTTATGGAGAGGTAGCTGCCCTCTATCTTTTTAACAGTGAAACCACCTTGAGTAATGAATGTGAGTATTGTCGAATCGGCAGTATCACCGTAAATTCTGTATTTTATTAAGGCCGAAGAATTGGGGGCCATTGTCAGAGCGGAAGGAATTGCAACGGAATACATCTTTGGCAGGAAATATTCGGTTCCATCCTTCAGTGTAAGTTTTAAGTAATCCGGATTGGTGTTGTCAACAGCAGAAAAAAGAGATGTTGTGAGAGAATCCAAAGCATGAGGGAGTGTGCCGTCCGGGGCAATTATTAGGGACGTCTTGCCATCAACTGTAACTGACCAGTAGTAGTTGCCGTCAGCCGCTTTTGTAACACCTATCAGCGGAGCTTCGACCGTTTGACCTACCGCAAGTATACGATTGCCGTTGTTGTCAAGAATCCATGTGTCGGCCTCACTGCCATAATGCATTGCCCAATAATAAAGATGATCTGTGGTGTCTTGCTTGGCTGCAATTAAAGGAACATTGCTTCCGATGTAATTACTGATGGTAAAGTTTTGTCCATTCGAAAGTTCAACGCGGGTACCGACGGTTTCACTACCCGATACGACCGGAGAGACACTCTTAATATAAGTGGCACTGTCCAGTAAAGCCCCAATAATTTTCTTTTGGGCATCTACATTTGAGTTTGTTGCATCGACATCCTTGACGACTTGTTCATAGGCGTAGAATGTAGGGATTTTGAATACCGTACCGTTGGTCAGAGTAATGATGACATAGTCCTGATTAGATGTATCTATGGACTTAAACATTGAATCTCCGTCTTCTCCGCTTGCTTGCCCGATATCATTCCACGTCTTTCCCCTGTCGTATGAAATTTGCCATCTGTCACTGCGAACCCTGATATACGGGACAACTCCCATTGCAAGAATCTTATTCCCATTATTGTCAGTGATCCATTGAGTAGTCCCTGCTCCGTATTGAATCGTCCAATAGTATTGTCCATCAGTGTACTGACTGCTTCCAATAAGTGGAGTAAGTCCATTTGTACCATGATAAATGGTGATGGGATTGGCGGAGACAAAATTGATCTTATATCCGGTAACAACCCCATTTTCCGTAATGGAAGTGATACCTGAAATCATGTCATAACTTTCAAGAGCAGTAACCATAGCCTGAATGGATGCGATATTGGTATTGATCTGATCACAGGCAATTTGTAATTGTGCAACTCTTGCTTCCAACTCATCTATTTTCGTGTAATATGCATCATGGCACCCTGATAGAAGTAAGGTCGCCGTGACAAATATCACTAAAAGTGTAGAGCGTTTCATATTGAATTAAAATAAATATCCAGTGTTTATGTATAATGCACCTTTTGCATTGTCTTGTTTATCAAATGCCTTGCCATATTCAACGGCAACGATGAAATTTTGATTAATGATTATTCTCAAGCCACCTCCGGCTGCCAGATGGAAGCGGTCGTTAAGATTATCGGAAGTATAATCGAAATTAAAGTTATCAAGACCCATATTCAATAGTTTAATCTTTGATTCCATATCAATGCCTTTGAAAACTCTTGATCCATCAAAAAATCCGCTGAGGGCCAAAGTGACATTTTGCTTCCAGACATGGAAATCAACAAACTTCCACCTCAATTCCGTGTTGAAATACCCGGTATTGATGCCCTGAACTCTATCTCTCATCAAGCCTCTGACTGTCCTGTAACCGCCAAATCCGTCTCTATCATATCCCGGCCCCAAGATGGTGTCGAACGGCAGAATATAGAAAGCCGGTGCTGCTCCTATGTATCCCTGATAATTAAGCCTGAACGCAAAAACGAGTCGATCTCTATAGATGGGAACGTAGTGCCTGAAGGTTATATTGAACTTGGTGTATCCTACACTTGTTCCTAAAAATTTAGGAGCGAAAGCGACGTGAGCTTCAGCCCAAATGCCCTTTGTAGGAGCTGCCTCAAAATTGCGGGAGTCATACATCAGACCAACTCTGAGGGCACTTGAGATGCCACCCTTGGCTTCCCCTGCAGGGATAATACCGGCATTTTTATAGAGAGAGAAAAGAGTGTTTGGGGTCTTGCCATCGCTATCTTCGTAATCCCCGATTTTGAAATAGTTAAAATGATAACCGGCTTTCCAATATAGATGTTTGGTTATATTACCGGTGAAGTCCAACTTTACGGAAGGAACCATACGCTTGAGCCGGTAGTAGTAAGTATCGTAATCTGAGTGATAGACAGACTCATACCCGTTAAACCCGTAAAAATCCAAAGCTTTTTCATTGACCAGCTGCGCTGCAGCTGAGATGCGAACGCCCGGAATCAACACGCGGTTGTCATACGTAATTATGTATTGTTGGGTTCCTTTTGTGTATGCAGACACCTCAAAATACCATGTTGACCGTGGTGTAGGATACCACGAACCATCTCCAAAATTATAAATATTGAGTAGTGCCCCATATTCAAATCCTCTATCCTGGTCGTATGCTACTATAGGAAGCGGACCGAATGAGAGCCCCGTCTTGATAATGTCATTTTTAGCAATATCTTTGTCCCCGTCAGGAGGAGCGACAAGTTTCGGTTCTTCGGGCTTGATCACGCCGGCAGCCTTGACGGTATCAATTTCCTGCGCAACTAAACAGTTGAAACTGAGCAGGAAAATAAACAGTAGCAGGAGATGTTTTTTCATATCTTATGGGTTTTAGTATTATCGTGATATTCAGTTTTTATTTAAACCACCGCAAGTTACACAGAAAAGATGCATAATTCAACCATTTTGTTGAGTGTGAATGTCAATTTTTTCGCTTGACGGATTAACTATTCCGTTGAATATTTCCATAATGTCATGATATTTTGACTTTAATTTTTTGTTGAAAATATATCGCCAGTCGGAGGCGCGAAGCCTTACAAACTCGAAATAGTCAAACGATGCCATTGGGGCAAACCAACTCAAGATTGTTCCCGTCAGGGCAACATACCACGGCAGGGTACAAAACATCACTATTGCCCATGCGGCAAAAAAGAGAGGCCACAAATAGTGAATTATTCCAAATTTGACGGAATTAAGGAAGGCCCTGTCCTCAATTTTTGAGCACAAGTATCCGCATATCAACAGAATAGGGGAAGAGAGGCATATGGCGGCAACATAAATTGGTGTTACGACAAGCAGAAGGAGTGACTCCAAAATAATCGCCAAAATGGATTTATGGCTTGTCACAGCGTTTATACTGACTTTTGCTTTCGCCCTTTCGGAAATAAAAGCAGTGACTTTCTCAAAAAGTACGGTGGCTTGTTCCGGTCTCTCCGCTTTCATCCGTTCAACTTCGGAAATTGCAACTTTGTTGGCTGCCAATCTCTCGGTCAGATTGCGTTTGCAAATGGATCCGCTTGTCAGGCGTGCAATCTCCCATGTCGCGTCATAGTCTTCATTATCTTCGATATAAACAATAATTTTTGAAAGGGCATCGTGTACTAAGGAACGAATGTCCCCCATCATATCGTGTTCGCTGCGTTCAGGATGAGAGGAGATATATGCCGTAACATTAACAGGCTCGCCAATTTGCACAAGCAGGGTAGAACGGAGACGAAAATAATCTCCATATTCCAGGCCGACAGGGACAATATACATGGGTTTATCAGCCCCCATTTTATTGTAGTAGCCGTAAGCTATCCTGGCGACACCTTTCCCTATGGGTAAAAGAGAGTGTTTCGCTCTGTGGGTACCTTCCGGCATGATACATACTTTAACCTCTTTATCAAGTATATTAAGAGCCTGTTCTATCGTTTTTTCAGAATTTAGTACGGAACGAATACCGTCTCTGATTCTGTTTATTGGCAGTATTTTATAGAAAGTAAGAATCTTTTTGAGTAAAGGCTTCTTAAATACATCGGCACGGGCAATAAAAACTTTTCTCTCATGATTGATGGACAGTACCGCAAGTGCGTCCATTAAAGCATCGCAATGATTTGGGGCATACAGTACAGCCGCATCCTTTGGGATGCGCTCCCTGCCGACAAATTGTATCTTCCGGTATGCGCCCATATATGAATAATCAACATAGTAGCGCAAAAGGCCGTATAAATTGCTTGAATCTTCAATATTGTGCTTTTCTCGAGACATGCTTAGCCCTCCGTATTGTAGATAAATGAAACATTCCGCAGACTGAAAGACCCGAAATAATATGCCAGATGCCCCACCATGCGGTGATAAAGAGCATTCCGCCGTTCATCAAATCGGGAGGAAATATTTTAGGGTTGAATAGCAAAACAAGGCCCAACCCGGAATTCTGAATGCCGGTCTCGATGGTTAATGTTCTTCGGTCGGCACGTGCCAATTTAAAAGCGGAGGCCACACCGTATCCTAAAGAAAGAGCCAAGGCATTGTGAATGAGCACAATGAAAAATACGTACCAGATATATTGTAAAAACAAATGAAGATTGTTGCTAAATGAGAGTACGACCATCGCTACGAAAAAGATGATGGATAGATATTGCATGGGCTTTTTTAACTTCTTGGCAAATTTGGGAAAGAAGTGTGTTGTAAGCAAGCCGAGTATTAAAGGAATGCCGAGCAAAATAAATACAGTCGTGAACACATCCCAAATCTCAATGTGCAAGACTTGAAGAGCGCCTGCTGCGTGCTTGTTGAGGTATTTAACGTAAAAACCTCCCCAGAGGGCAAAATTTAGAGGCGTCATTATCGGGGAAAGTGAAGTGCTTATAGCTGTCAAAGAGACAGATAGCTCAGAGTTCCCCTTTGAAAGCTGTGTCATGAAATTGGAAATATTTCCGCCCGGGCAAGCCGCTACGAGAATCATACCCATTGCCACCATCGGGGTAATTTGCTTATTGAAAATAATCACTAAACAATAAGTGAGAGCAGGCAAGAGAATTAATTGACAAATCGCGCCTAAAATGACGGATTTTGGCTTATAGAAGACACGCTTAAATATTGAAGGCTTAATTCCCAGGGCAACACCGTACATTACAAAGGCAAGAACGATGTTGATAATATCCATTCCTCCTCTCGAGAAATTGATCTTTACAGGGTCAAGGTTTAGTAGTTGATCGTACATTATTTATAAATAAAACGGCAAGATAACAAAAAGTTGCCAAAATATGGTAAAGAATATGTAAATTTGCAAATTAACGGCAGCCCAAATATTCAGAATATGTCATACACCATCATGTTTTACAACTTGGAAAATCTATACGATACGGTAGATGATCCGACAACTAATGATGACGAATTCACCCCAACAGGTGCAAAAAGATGGACCCAACCAAAATACCAAAGAAAATTAGATAACCTCAGTGAGGTTTTTTCGACAGTATCCAATGCATACGGAGGTTTCCCAGTTATAGTGGGGGTTTCCGAAGTGGAAAATGACACTGTCCTTGGGGATTTGGCTGCTAAAAGAAGAATGAACGGCGCGCATTACAAGTGGGTTCATTATGAGTCAAATGATGCACGCGGGGTTGATGTGGGGCTTTATTACAGGCCCGATAAATTTACATTGGTTGGAAGTGAACCGGTGAAACTTGTTTTGCGAAGCGGAAGAGAATACATAGGCAGGGATATCTTGTGTGTCTGGGGGAAATTGGATGGGGAGATGTTCTGCTTCTATGTATGTCACTTCCTTTCCCGCAGGACGGGAGTGGATGCTTCGGCAGGTTTTCGCAGAGCGGGAGCAGAGACAGTCAGGGATCATGCAGCTGAGATGGGTAAGAAGTATCCGGGCATCAAAGTGGTTGTAATGGGGGATATGAATGACTGTCCTTCAGATGAGTCGCTTTCCATGCTGCTGCACGCCAAAAGAAATATACATCAGGTAGAGGAGGGAGAGTATTTCAATCCTTTCTGGATTCTTCAGGATATGGGTAAGGGGACAAGCCTTCACAATCATCACTGGAAGCTGTATGACAATATTATTGTAAGTCGAAATATGCTCGATATGACTGCCGGAGTAAAAGGTCTGAGGATTGTCAGGATAGATCAGCAGTTCTACGGCGAGATATTTTCCCGCAAGTTTATGATGCAGAGTGGGCAGCCTCGACGAAGCTACATTGGAAACAATTTTCAGAGTGGTTACAGTGACCACCTGCCGGTATTGATTAAAATTAATAACAGATAAATATGAGTGAAATAAGAGATATCAACCTTTGGGAGAGCGGCGAGCGCAAAATAGCGTGGGTAAAGCAGAACATGCCTCTTCTCAGAGGTATTGAACAGGACTTTGTTGAAGAACGACCTTTTAAAGGGATAAAATTGGCACTTTCAGTGCATTTGGAAGCTAAAACTGCCTATTTGTGCAAAGTGCTTGCTGCAGGCGGTGCCGAAATGTATGTAACGGGGAGTAATGTGCTTTCTACTCAGGATGATGTTGCCGCTGCTCTGGTAAAAGCGGGGCTGAATGTCTATGCATGGCATGCTGCTACTCCCGAAGAGTACAATCACCATTTGAGTTGCGTGATAGAGATAGGTCCGAATATTATTATTGATGACGGAGGAGATCTGGTCAATTTGATTCACACTCAATATCCTCAACTTATTAAGGATGTCATCGGAGGCTGCGAAGAGACTACTACCGGTATTCATCGCCTGGTATCAATGGCCAAGCGCGATGAGCTGAAGTTCCCTATGATGATGGTTAATAATGCCAACTGTAAATATCTGTTTGACAACAGGTATGGTACTGGTCAATCAGTGTGGGACGGAATTAACCGAACCACCAATCTTATTGTTGCGGGCAAAAATGTAGTTGTTGCCGGCTATGGCTGGTGTGGCAAGGGCGTTGCTATGAGGGCCAAAGGACTCGGAGCATCTGTTATCGTCACTGAGGTGGATGCTGTCAAGGCCATGGAGGCTGTCATGGACGGATTCAAGGTAATGAAGATGGCAGAGGCTGCCAAAACAGGAGACTTCTTCATTACGGTTACGGGATGCAAGGATGTTGTCACGAAAGAGGCTTTTGATAACATGAAAGATGGGGCAATCTGCTGTAATGCCGGACATTTTGATTGCGAGGTAAATGTCGCTCAGTTGAAAGCCATTGCGACGGAGACAAAAATTGCACGTAATAATATAGAGGGATACAGGATGAGCAACGGCAGATGGATCTATGTGATAGGAGAGGGTAAGTTGGTTAATCTTGCCGCGGGAGATGGTCACCCTGCAGAGATTATGGACATGAGTTTTGCGATTCAGGCTTTGTGCGCAAGATATCTTGTCTCTACCAAGGGCAAGTTGCCGGCAACTGTGATTACTGTTCCTGAGGAGATTGACAGTTATGTGGCTCGCCGCAAACTGGAGAGCTGGGGGATGGAAATAGACACTTTAAGTGATGAACAGAAAGAGTATTTAGGGATTTAACATGTCACTGTTCGGTAATTTAATTTGGATTATATTTGGCGGACTTGAGGTGTCGCTCGAGTATGCTGTTGCAGGCATTGTGGCGTGTGTATCTATCGTTGGAATACCTTTTGGGCTGCAACTGTTTAAACTTGCAGTGCTGAGCCTTGTTCCTTTCGGGCAGCACGTGCAGCAGACTCAGCCACGTCAGATACCGGGGTGTCTTGCAACGCTGCTGAATATTATCTGGATATTTACCGGAGGTCTGATTATATCTCTTACACACATTATCTTCGGAGTTCTTTTATGTATTACGATAATAGGAATACCATTCGGAAGACAACATTTTAAATTAGTTTCATTAGCTATCTGGCCATTTGGTCGAAGACCTGAATAAAAGAATGTACAAACATATAATATTTGATATAGACGGTACCCTGCTGGATACCGAGAAGACGGGGGTACTCTCCCTGCAAAAGACGGTAAAAGAGATGCTCAACAAAGATATGAGCTATGATGAAATTTATCCGTATTTTGGGATACCGAGTCTTAAAGCCGTTAGAATGTTGGGGTTTCCTGATCTTGAGGCCGCAGCCTATCGATGGGAGGAGAATTTTCAAAGCATGATGCAGTATGTGACACCTTTCGACGGTGTCGAAGCGATGCTTAAGCAGTTGAAGGAGAATGACAAGCAGTTGGGTATTGTTACGTCCCGGTCGGAATTTGAATTTTCTTACGATCCTCATCTTAAGATTTGGAAGCAGTGGTTTGATTATATCGTCTGCTCGGAAGATTCACCACGCCACAAACCTTATCCTGATCCCATGCTTGCATATATTGACAAGTCGGGAGCTGTTCCGTCAGAGTGTCTTTATTTCGGCGATACCATTTATGACTTTCACTGCGGCAACGATGCAGGTGTGGATTTTGCTTTAGCGGACTGGAGAAATCGCGGTATGCAAGGTGTCCCGGCAAAGTACCGCTGCTCGAATGTGAAAGAAATGTTGCAGGTAATTTTCAAATAACAGCAATTATTTCTACTTTTGTGGAACATGAGACGCACTTTGTCATACATAATCTTTTTTGCCCTCTTTCTTGTTGTTTGCATGTCGGCGGTAGTTTCGTTGGAGGATCGGACGGTAATTCCGGATCAGGTTGACATCGAGGTTGCCCTTTTGAGTGAATCCGACAATGTGCTTTCACACGATGATCTTAGCAAAGAGTTCACTGTTGTAGACAATTCTATCCAGGATGCTCCCATTACATTCAGGGCAAGATCGTTTCAACGGATACAGGCACAAGCGTCTCTTTTTCATCTTCATAAACACATTTTTACTCTCTGGAGAAGTGTCGCATACAGACCGTGTTTGGCTATTGCAGGCAAACACCTCTGTCTCGCTTTAGGGGTACTCCGTATTTGATAATTGATTTACTTATTTGTTTCTAATCAATTGATCGAAGTTTACATAAGGTAATTCCGATCGGTTGGTGTGTATTATTACAATCATCAAATTAACAATCAATTAAATACCAAAGAGTTATGTCTTCAAATACAATTGCTCAAAAAGCACAAATTACAAATACATCAGTTTTTTCACGTTTATTTTCTGCCGATAAATCAAAAAGACGTGTCAAAGAGATTTACTTCAATCCCACCAATAAAGCCAAAATAGCAGCCATTCTTGAAAAGCAGGATTTTAATGCTCTTTCCAAGATGGAAAAGAGCGAACACGGCTCACTGTTGAAAATAACTTTTACGCGAGACAGGAGTTATGTCGCTTTCCAGCTATTTGACTATGTTCCATATCAGTATGTCAAAAGTTCGCCCATGTATGAGTTTACAGACAATAATGCGGAGCATATTTATGCTCTTTTGACGGGTGCGCTGTTATAAGGAAAGCTGCGCTGACAGAAGAATTTTGTTATAATTCTCTATTGTCTTCTCATCGGGAGTATAGAAATCATTGGCGGCGATTTTGCCGCCAAGTTTCTCTATTTTATGATCACCTATTTTGTGGTAGGGGAGCAGTTCAATCTTTTGCGGTGCGGTTTTTAGTGTGCCGATAAATTGTGCAGTAGCTGAAATGTTCTTCTCTGTGGCATTTGCATTACCTATCAGGGGGATCCTTATCCAATATGGAACGCCCATCTGTGCAACAAGTCTTATGTTGGAAAGAATCAGCTCATTTGGGACCCCTGTAAATTTTTTGTGTAGAGAACTGTCTATATGTTTTATGTCAATTAAAAAAAGATCTGTCTCTGCTGCAATGCTTTTTACAATTTCCGCAGAGGCGAACAGAGAGGTGTCCACGGTTCTGTGAAAGCCTGCATCCCCGCATTTCTTAAGCAGACTCAGCAATGCTTCGGGATGAGACAGCGGTTCTCCGCCACTGAATGTTACACCTCCTCCGGACTGTTCAAAGAAGAGACGTTCCCCCTCCAATAGTTTCAAAACAGCCTCTTCATCAAGGGGTCTGCCGCACATCTCCATTGCTTTTGAAGGGCACGCTTTTACACATGCCCCACATAATATGCATTTAAGACAGTCAGTAACAATTCCGTCCGGAGTCATTTGCAGGGCATTTTCCGGACAAGCCTCAATACAGGAGAGGCAACCGATACATTTTTTCTTGCTGTACATCTTTTGTGGCAAGGCAGACCGGCTTTCGGGATTGTGGCACCATGCGCATCTTAATGGACATCCTTTAAAGAAGATGCTTACTCTTATGCCGGGACCGTCATGGACGGCAAATATTTTTATATCAAATATCAGCGACATATTAGAATGACTCGTTTGCGGTTCTCATTATCACATCATACTGTAAATCGGCATTCATGTCGTTGAAATAATCGCTGTATCCGGCAACTCTTACAAGAAGATCTCTATAATCTTCAGGGTGTTTCTGTGCATCTAACAGCGTCTTGGTATCAACAACATTAAACTGAATATGGTGGCCGCCGAGCATAAAATAAGTGCGGATGAGTGCTCCGAGCTTATTGATATCGTCGTCTGTTTTGAGCATGGATGGCAACATCCTGATATTCAGAAGTGTGCCTCCCGATTTGTCCTGAGCGAGTTTGCCGAGCGATTTTACAACTGCCGAAGGTCCATTGGTATCGGCACCATGTGAAGGCGAGGTGCCGTCTGAAACCGGTTTATTTGCAAATCTGCCGTTTGGCGTAGCTCCGGTAATCTTTCCAAAATAGACATGACATGTTGTTGAGAGCATATTAAGGTGATAACATTCCCCTTTGATATTTGGTTTTCCCTCTATGGCATCTCTGAGATCATTGAAAAGCCTGACAGCTATATCGTCAGCTTCTTTGTCGTCATTTCCAAAAAATGGAGTATTGTTAATTATGTACTGACGTAACTTCTCATATCCCTTATCCTGACTGAAATTGCTCTTCAGAGCCTCCATTATTTTGCTCATAGAGAAGGTTTTATCGTCGAATACGTGCTTTTTCAACGCTGACAAAGAATCTGTAGTGGTACCAAGACCTGTGCATTGTATGTAGCTTGTATTGTAGCGTGGGCCGCAGTTATAGTAGTCTCTGCCTTTGGCAATGCAGTCATCTATAAGTACCGATAGAAATGTAGCTGGAGCGTATTTGGCAAACATACTGTCTATATAATTATTTACCCTCATTTTCATATCGGTAAAATAGGCAATGTTTTTCTTGAATGCCTCATAGAGACCTTCGTATGTCTCAAAATCTTCTGCCTTTCCCAATTTCAAACCCAACTGTTTACCGCTTAACGGGTCTAAGCCGTTATTTAGAGTCAGTTCCAGGATTTTGGCGGTATTTAGATAGCCGGTAAGCAGATATGCTTCTTTTCCAAAGGCACCGACTTCAATACAACCGCTGCAGCCTCCTTCACGTGCGTCTTCCAGAGATTTGCCTTGATTGACAAGTTCCCGTACGTATGTGTCGGGACTGAAAACAGAAGGATATCCGAATCCTTTACGGATAATTTTTGCGCCTGCTATCAAAAATTTGTCGGGGGTTACTTTAGAGATATGAATTGAGGTGCCGGGCTGCAATAGGTGAACCTCATTGATTACCTCAAGCATGAGGTAAGAGACCTCGCTTACACCGTCTGTGCCGTCGCTTTTAATACCGCCGATGTTTATATTGGTAAAGTCGTTGTATGTTCCGCTCTCCTTTGCGGTGATACCCACCTTTGGAGGTGCCGGCTGGTTATTAACCTTGATAAAGAAGCACGACATAAGCTCTTTTGCATGATCGCGTGTGAGAGTGCCTTCTGCAATCTCTTTATCGTAGAAAGGGGCAAGGTGCAGGTCAAAATGCCCCGGGTTCATTGCATCCCAGCCGTTAAGTTCGGTAATTGTGCCTAAATGAACGAACCAATACATCTGTATTGCCTCCTGAAATGTTCTTGGGGCATGAGCAGGAACCCACCTGCAGGTCTTTGCTATATTTCGTAACTCGGCCACTCTTTGTGTCAGTCTGTCTATCTCAGATTCGCTGTCGAACATATTGTCGGCCAACTCTTTTTCCAGATCGTCTGCCATTTCGTCCGCGAGTTCTGCATGTCTTTCTGCAAACAATATTACAGCATCGCAGGAAATCGCCATTCCTGTAAGTTCTTCCTGTTTGTCTGTCGCTTCAGGATCATTCAGAAAATCCAGTGAGGCAAGATGCTTCTGAATTTTCCTTTTGAAATCGAGCATACCGGTTGTATAAATCTTTCCGTCAAGTGCGGTATGACCGGGGGCACGCTGTTCCATAAATTCGGTAAAGACGCCGCTTTCGTATGCTTCTTTCCACTCTTTGGGAACGTGACTGAATATGCGCTCACGCTGTGTACGTCCCTCCCAATAAGGGATGACCTCCGTTCTGTATTGTTCTATATCTTCGTCTGAAATGTAGTATGGCTGTAATGTTCTGCTTTTAAGCACCTGTAAATCTTCTACGCTGTGACATGTAAGTTCAGGGAATGTTGAAACGGCTTTGGGCTTTGGCCCTCTTTCCCCGACAATCAGTTCATCCTCCCCTATATATATTGTCTTTTTCTTGCATATTTCATAAAAATTCATGGCTCTTAAAACCGGAATCGGGTATTTGCCGTAGTTGTTTTTATAAAACGCAGTCTCGATCAATGCACGTTCTATACTTAAAGAGGGAACGGCTTCGTATGATTCTTTTCTTAATCTATCTATTCTTGGTGTCATGGTAAATCTTATTATTTGCTTTTATGCATATTTTTATAAAAGAATTCAAATATTTTTCTGGTGACATAGTCATCTCCAAGGTTATGTGAATAACCGGGTAAATAGAGCTGCTCAAAATCTTTGTCAGCTTTAATAAGTGCATCAACAACTTGCAGCGTTGAGGTTGGATCCACATTATCGTCCAGTTCTCCATTAATTAGCAACAGCTTTCCTTCAAGACGATATGCATTGTCAACGTTGGATGATTCCGAATACCACGCTCCTATCGGATAGCCCATCCATTGTTCGTTCCACCAGATTTTATCCATTCTGTTATCGTGGCAGCCACACAGTGCAACTCCAACTTTATAGAAGTCATTAAAGAAGAGCAATGCGGCTAATGTGCTCTGCCCTCCTGCCGAATAGCCGTAAATGCCTACCCCTTCTGAAATATCCATCGATTTGTGTTTTGCAGCGGCATCTGTTATCCATTTTATTCTGTCAGGGAATCCTGAATCTTTAAGATTCCTCCAGCATACATCATGGAATGCTTTTGAGCGATTATTTGTCCCCATGCCGTCTATTGTTACAACAATAAATCCCAGTTTCAGCAGTTTGGAGAATCTTGTATAAGCATAAAAATCTTTTAGAACAAAGGAATCGTGCGGACCTGCGTAGATATATTCTACTACCGGATACTTTTTGCCTGGCTTGTAGTTGAAAGGGAAATAGATGTTACCCCAAATATCCGTTTCGTTGTCTCGTCCTTTGCTGACAAATACCTCAGGATATTGCCAGCCGGTTTTGACAAGCTCGGAAATGTCAGCCGACTCAAGACACATGACTATTGAACCGTCTGCCGCCGAACGCAGTGCCGATTTCTGAGGTGTGTCCGGACGCGAGTATTTGTCTATAAAAAACTTGTAATCGGATGAAAACAGTGCGGTGTGATTCCCGTTTTCCGGTGTAAGGTCTGTGAGGTTGGTTCCGTCTAAATTCATTTTATAATAATGAATGTTGTATGGGTCTTCTTTCTCATTTTTGCCGTTGCCGTAAAAGAGAATTGTACCGGCCTCTTCGTCGATGTCCAAGATTTCTCTTACAACCCATTCTCCCTTTGTGAGCTGCTTGATCAGAGTACCGTCTGATGCCTCCACCAAATACAGGTGCCTCCAGCCATCTCTTTCTGAAGACCAGATTAGCTCGGCAGATTGTTTCAGATAATCTGCAGTGGCGCGATAATAGTCTATAAAAGTAGGAGACTGTTCGTCAACAATAATTGTTGCATCTCCGTTTTGTGCGTTTATATCTATGATTTGATATACCTGATGCCCTCTTTGATTGTATTCAATTGTGAAGGCTTTAGAATCTTCCCTCCATCTTCTGAATGAGAGGTAGTACTGATTTATGTATGGAGTTATGTCAATTGCGATTTGTGCGCCCGTCTGTACATCAAACAGCGCAGGCGTATAGATTGGAATTGCATCGCCGGGCTTGTAATAATTTCTCCATTGGAGAATCGGCTGCTTTTGATTTTTAGGAGAGGATTCAATCAGAGGTATCTGATGCATTGGAGTGTCGTGTTTTTTGATGGCGGCGATTTTCTTGGAGTCGGGAGACCAGTAAATCTCTACATAATCGTCATTTTTTGCACCGTCAAAACTCAACTGCTTCTCTCCAATCCAGACATTGTGGTCTTTTAAAATTGCTTCGCTCTTTCCGTCAGGCGATATTAAGACGGTTGTAGCCTCTTTTCTCGGTTCGTTCTTTTTATATAATTCGTCGTATGTCTCTTTGGTTATTTCATCTTTCTTGCTTGTCAGAGCATATACGCGGTAAAATTTTTCACCTTCGCTGCAGCTGGTTTTATATATAAATGAGGTGGAATCTGTCCATTGGGCTCCGTCGCATTCGCCGTGAACGAGCTCTTTGATTTTTTTTAGCGAATCCAAACCATGATATAACGCTTTAAAATCCTGTGCATTAGCGCTAAAGCACATAATGCAGGCAATTATTATTAATATTAAATGTTTCATTTCTGTCTTAGTTGTTCTACGTCTTCCGCTTTTCTTGAGATATATTTACCTAAGATTCTGTGGCCTGTCTCTGTAATCAGGTAATCCTCTTCATTTCTCAATCCACCGAAATTCTTCCATTTTTCAACCTCGCTGTAATTGATGAACCGGCTGAATTTGTTTTCAGAATGCCACAAGTCAATAAGTGTCGGGATAAAATATATACCCGGCTCAATTGTAAGCACAAAGCCAGGTTCCAGCTCTCTTGCCAGTCTTAGTGATTTTATTCCGAATAGAGTGGATTTAGGCACTCCATTATAGCCGACCCATATTTCGCCCAGATTCTCCATATCGTGAACATCCAGACCCATCATGTGTCCCAAACCGCATTGGAAGAAGAGAGCATGTGCACCGGCAAGAACTGCTTCCTGAGCGTCTCCTTTCATAAGGCCTATGCCTTTCAGTCCTTCCACAATTGTGCGGCATGCAAGATAATAGACCTCTTTAAAAGGTGTGCCGGGGGTTAAGGCGTCAACAGCGGCATAATGGGCTTTGTATACGATATCGTATATTATTCTTTGCTCTTCGCTGAAATGCGTTCCTATGGGAATTGTAGTTGAGATATCACCGCAATAACCACTTGGCAATTCTGCTCCTGCATCCACAAGCAGCATTCCGCCGCTTTTTAATGTGTTGTCATAGGAATGATTGTGAAGTGTCTCGCCATGAGTTGTGCAGATAATCGGGAATGAAAGGAACCCGCCATTTTCCAGAGCAGTCTTATGGACAATGGCCATAACTTCGTGCTCTTTCATTCCCGCCTGAGCTGCAACCATTGCATTATAGTGCATTTGGACGGATATTGCTGCTGCTTTGTCGATTTCCTCAATCTCTTCTGCACTCTTGTGATTTCTAAGATCAACGACAGCTTTTACGAATTCTACAGATTGTCTCTCTTTCTGCTGTTCCGGTTTAATATTCAGCAACGCTTCAAGTTTTAAAGAGTGTTCTGCTCTGTATGGAGGGAGGTAATGTACGGTGCGGTTCTGTTTCAGGGCTTCTGTCAGGTACCCAGATAATTTTGAGAGAGGCATTGTCTCACGTACCCCGACAGCCTCTGCTGTCTCTTTTACTGTAGGTAGCGGTCCTGTCCATACTATGTCATCGATTGTAAGGTCATCTGCAAATACGATTTCGCGGTTATTGTCGATGTCAATAATGGCTGCGGCTGATGCCTTTTTGCTGAAGTCAAAGAAATAGAGAAATGTGGAGTCCTGCCGGAAACGGTATTGATTGTCGGCGTAATTCATTGGAGATTCGTCGTTTCCTAAAAATAAGAGGATACCTTTGCCTATGTCTTTTTTTAGCGCGTCTCTGCGTGCCTGATATATTGATTTTTCAAACATGATATTTATTTTAAATTATTATTGGTTCTAATGGTTATAATACACCCAACGAACGGGAATAAAAATTTCCGTATAGTTTTGTTATAAAAAAGAAGTTTGGAGAAAATCAGCACATAAGGCAGTTGTAGAGTCCTCTGCCCGGGTTGCTATATATGTTGAGTATGTAAGTGTATCCGTACATTGCAGGTCAAAGGTATAAAATTTTTCAATGTGAAATAAAAAAGACCTGTCAAAAAAGAGGGTGACCAATCATTTTTAGTCACCCTCTTCTTTATATCCGATTAGTCGGATGATTAAAGGCCGACAGCGCGTTTTTTGTACTCCTTGATGCAGGAATCAAGTCTTTCGTGGGCCGTAGTGTCACCAGGGACGTTGTGAGATGGGTGAATGTAGAGTTTAACTCCACGATCAGCCAGGATTTCGGCAACTGTACAGATGGTCATCCAGACTGTAGTGATAAAGGCTACTGTTGAAAGAGGACCGATTTTATCCTGATGGTTTTTCAAGTCTACTGAGGCGTCAACCAATGGACAGCAAGAGTCAACTACATAGTCGGCAATCTGGAACAAGTTCTTTCCACCTGAATGACGAGGAACTTTATCACCTGTTTGAGATGCAGAACCGAATACGATAACTTTCATTCCAAGTCTTTTTGCTTCAAGAGCTACATCAATGTTAACTGCATTGATACCTGTGTGTGAGAAGATCCAGATGCAATCGCGCTTGTCGAAGTTCCAGCTGCTCATGATAGCTTTACCGTAACCTTCTGTTCTTTCAAGGAAAAGGAACTGATCAATACCCATTTCTCCGGTAATATGTGTGAAGAAAGTTAAAGGAAGTTCGCAAAGAGGGTGAAAACCTACGAATCCACCGATACGGGGATACATCTCTTCGATAGGAAGATTTGCGTGACCGCAACCGAAAGTGTGTACCCAACGACCTGCCTGGATAGTATCTGCCATTACTTCAGCAACTTTTTTGATGTTTTCCATCTGAGTTGCATCAATCTTGTTCATAACGCCCTGAGCGTTTTTTAACCATTCTTGTGCTAACATATATTATAATTTTGTGCGCCAAAGGCGCGGGTTTACTCATAAAAACTCCGCCGCAAAGGTACAATTTCTCTCTGCAGGTTAATATTTTTTTAAAGAAAATAATTATTCGGCTTTTGGATTTCTCGCCTCCATTCTCTTATCCCGCTTTTTCTTCTCCTTTCCGTAAGCAGACTTCATGTATTTGGTCCACTGCTCTTGCGTGAAAATTTTCTCAAAGGCCCGATCTGTCTCGTCAAGCCATTTGTCGGCTACGACTTGATAAGATGATTGAATGGAAGCCCCGGACTTTTTAACTTTATCCATCTCTTCCATCATAGGAGCCATATTGGCCTGAAGTACAGAGTCCACTCTAAAAAGTTGGTATTCGTCAAGGTTAAAAAGTTTTGCAAGATTATCGGCCTCTTTTGCCGCCATCTCGGGAACGTCTACTTTTTCGTTTTCGCCGTTGGGATTTTGTGCATTTACGACTGTGCTGCAGAGCATTAAAGCAAAAACTATGATAGAATTATAAAAAAATTTCATACGTTTATATTTAAAAAGGCTGTCTGTCACAAAGGTATTACAAAAAAATTGAAATGAGTGTAAAATATTGTAACGGCATCTGGAGTGCGTTCTTTCATACGGTATTGTAATGCGCCCAAATATATGCCAAACATAACGGTGGAATTAAAATTAATCGTTATCTTCGCCTGATAAATCGTGTAAACTGTACATAGACATGGACGGATATTCTCAAGCCCCAAAAGATGATCGAATAAAAACCTTGCAAATGCTTATGCCTGAGGTTTTTGATGAGGGGCGTATCGATTGGGAAAAGTTGAAGGCAACATTGGGTGAAGATATAAACTTTGCCAATGAACGCTATGTGTTGAACTGGGCCGGAAAGAGTGATGCATTTCGTACTTTGCAACAACCATCGTCAGCCACGCTTTCACCGTGTAAAGCAGAATCCGTTGATTTCGACAATACACAGAATATTTTCATAGAAGGTGAAAATATGGAGGTGCTTAAAATTCTGCAAAAGAGCTACTTCGGTAAAATAAAGATGATTTATATCGATCCTCCTTACAACACGGGGAACGACAGTTTTATTTACCCCGACAAATTTTCAGAGACTAAAGAAGATTATTTACGTCGCGTGGGTGATAAGGACGAGGATGGCTATATGACGCGTGAAGGTTTGTTCCGCAAGAACAGCAGGGAAAACGGACAATATCACAGCAATTGGCTGTCAATGATGATGCCGCGACTTTATCTTGCTCGTAATTTGATGCGTGATGATGGCGTGATTTTCGTTTCTATTGACGACAACGAAGTGCATAATCTGCGGATGTTGATGAATGAGGTGTTTGGGGAGGAGAATTTTGTAGCAAGTATTGTTTGGCAAAAAAAATATGCAGCAACTAATGACTCAAAAGGTTTTTCAACAACCCATGATTACATAATTGTATATCAGAAATCTGAATTATTCAATAGAAATCTATTACCTCGAACAGGGGAACAAAACCAGCCATATAAAAATGATGACAAAGATGGGAAAGGATTATGGAGAAGTGATAATTTGTTAGTGAAATCCTTTTCTGAATCAGGGGTATATCCGATTATTAATCCTAACACAAATAAAGAATATTATCCACCCAAAGGAAGTTGTTGGCGAGCGAGCAAAGAAACGATGAAACAATGGCTTTCTGAAAATAGAATTTTTTTCGGAAAAGATGGAAAAGGAGCTCCTCAACTCAAACGATACTTAAATGAAGTTCAGCAAGGGCGAGTGCCGATAACTTGGTGGAATTTTGAAGAAGTCGGTCATAACGATGAAGCAAATAAAGAAGTTAGTGCTTTGTTTCAATCAAAAACCCCTTTTGATACTCCCAAACCCACACGATTATTAAATAGAATATTACAAATCGGTTCAGACAAAGATTCTATCATCCTCGATTTCTTCGCCGGTAGTGCCACTACCGCCCATGCTGTAATGCAATTAAACAAAGAAGACGGCGGCAATCGCAAATACATTTGTGTGCAGTTGCCGGAGTTGTGCGATGAAAAGAGCGAAGCCTACAAAGCCGGTTACAAAACCATTGCGGATATAGCAAAAGAGCGTATTCGCCGTGCAGGGAAGAAAATAAAAGCCGAAGTTGAGGCTGAACAAGCAAAGCAAAACG
>JAQUYF010000090.1 GCA_028691975.1 Bacteroidales bacterium
ATTGTCTCTCTCCCAACGGCTTGGCAAGCAATTCTATTTTGTCGAAAGCCGTTATTATTGCGACAGGTGGACTTTCTTATCCTTCCACCGGATCTACCGGGATGGGATACGAACTTGCCGAAAGTTTCCGTCACACTATCGTAAACACTTTTCCTTCACTTACTGCCCTCGTTCCCGAGAAATACGATGAGAGTCTGTATGGGATAGAACTAAACAATGTGGAGCTTAATCTGATGATTGATAAAGACCTGGTTCAGTCCGAGCGTGGAGATGTGAGTTTTACAACGGGAGGAATAGAGGGTTCGCTTGGCTACAGAGTAAGCCGTAAAGCTGTCAAGGCTTTGATTAATGGACAAAAAGTAGCTTTGACGATTGATCTCAAACACGCTCTGTCTCTTGCTCAACTGAGCGACAGAATCAGTCGTGATGTAGCTGCTCTCGGTGCTTCAAAGGACAATTTATCCCAATCGCAGATGAAACTCCTGCTCAGAGGGCTGATGCCTGCTGCTCTGATTGCTCCTTTTATGGCTTACAATAAAGACTTGAATGTTGACAATCTGCCCGCAAAGCTAAAGGAATGGTATTTTGTCATTAAGTCATACGTTGGATACAAAAGGGCCGTAGTAACCGCCGGTGGAGTAGCTCAGAGTGAGATAGTCGCCAAGAGTATGCGTTCCAAGTTAGTTCCGAATCTCTATTTCGCCGGTGAGGTGATAGATATAGATGGAGATACGGGAGGCTACAATCTTCAGATTGCCTTCTCAACAGGGGCTCTGGCGGGCACTAATGCTGCTCAGCAAATATTAAAGTTAAGAAGAGTCTGATTTCCGTTTGTAAGTGACAGATTGGCATTGACAGGAAGTCCTTCAAGTTCTCTCACAGTCGATAACTCCAATATAATGATATCCCCGATTCTCAAAGAACAGTGCCGGGATACTAACTCGACCTTGCTATCCAGATAGTCGGCAATCCTGTCATTATCCGCTACATCACCGCGCCATTCCGTTACAACTGCTCCGTCAATCAGCCAGCGGTATGCCACTTCCCCCATCAGACTTGGCTCTACTGTTTGCCGGGAGAGTATGGTGGTATGGTCCATGGCAGTTGCCATACAAAAAGAATACGGATCGTTGGGGATGTTGTAATCATAAAGCAAAATACCTGCTCCAATGGAGTTGTAATATCTGTGAGCAAACTTTTGTTCTATGCATTTGCCTGCCTTTGAGATCTTTATGTAGAGGCCTGGCATGAAAGCGAGAGAGTCTGCATCGTCAGGGCAATAATAGTCTTTAGACTCTATTTCAAGGGTAGTATCAGGTCTGAAGTAATAATTTTGTCCATTATGTGCTACGACTATGATATTCATTCTGGTTAGTGTGTAAATTTAATACGCAGGTTAGTCAGGACATTCTTGGTATCGAGAGTAAAATCACCCTTCATGATCCAGTCATAGTAGCTTGGCTCTTTATCCAGTACTTCCTTAACTGTTTTACCTTTGTGTTTACCGAAATTAAACACCGGTTCGTCTTTATCATTCAGCGCTATCCTACCGGCATAATCTACCATTCTGCTTCTTGAAGAGAACTCTGACAGAAATACTATGTCATTCTTCAGATCATTGGGATATCTGTCAAGCTGGGCTTCAAGTACTTCAAGAGTTGCCATTGTATCACCCTCTGCAGAGTGGGCGTTCTCCAGATCCTTATCACAATAAAACTTATAAGCTGCAGATAAAGTTCTTTGTTCCATTTTGTGGAAGATGTTCTGTACGTCCACCAGATTTCTCTTGCGAAAATCGAAATCCACTCCAACTCTGAGAAACTCCTCCGCAAGCATCGGAATATCAAATTTGTTAGAGTTGTAACCTGCAAAGTCGCAACCTTCCATCCATTTTGCCAGGGACTTGGCTATCATCTTGAAAGTAGGGCAGTCCTTTACATCTTCATCCGAGATACCGTGTACTTTTTGCGCCTCCGGTGAAATGGGAATAGTCGGATTAAGCCTGCGGGTCTTAACCTCTCTTGTGCCGTCAGGCTTAACTTTCACAATAGACAGTTCGATGATGCGGTCGGACGCAACATTCAATCCCGTACTTTCGATGTCGAAAAACAGGATTGGATTTTTAAGAGCTAACTGCATGACTGTTATGAATTAATAAGGACAGGCATAAGCAGAGCGTAGATTTCTTCATCGTTAGGTTCCGTATCTGCCGATACAATCAGAACTGCTCTTCCCGGGTCAGACAATTCAATACAAATATCCTGATAAGGGATATTGTTGAGGATCTCAATCAGGAATGGAGCCTTAAATCCAATAACCATCGGATCTCCGTCATATTGGCAAGGAAGCTGCTCGTGAGCAGAAATCGAGAAACTCAAATCTTCAGCTGATACGATAGCCATATTCTCTGAAAGCTCAAGTTTAATCTGGTTGGCAGCTTGATTGGAGCAGACAGCCACACGCTTTGCAACATTCAGCAAATCGGTCCTCGCGATTGTCAGTTTGTTGTTGTTATTCTTTGGGATAACGGTCTTGTAAGCAGGATAGTTGCCTTCTATCAGTCTGCAAACCAATATGTTTTCATCGAAGGTGAAGTATGCGTTCTTATTGTCAAATTTGATGATTACATCACCAGTGCTCTTTGTCAAAATGCCTTTCAGTATGGATGCCGGCTTTTTATGCAGAATAAATGAAGACTTCTGTGAGACAACGGCTCCTTTAAAAGAGAAACATACCAGTTTGTGTGCATCCGATGCAACGAATGTGGTAGAGTCTGTATCTATGTCGAAGAAAATACCGTTCATTACAGGTCTGAGCTCCTCTTCTGCAGTAGCGTAAATTGTGTAGTTGATACCGTCGAGAAGGGTAGCGGCACTGATGGTAAGGCTTTCGGAGATATCGCTTATTGAAGGGAGTTCGGGGAAGTCCTGTGCTGGGAAGCAAGGGATTTTTGATGCACCGTTTGCCCAGGTTATATCCATCATTGGATTCTCACCCTTGTTAGTTGTTAAAAATGTCAAAGGCAGATCAGGAAACTCCTTTAGCGAATCCGTAAGCAATTTAGCCGGAACAGCGATTTCTCCCTCTTCTGCAACCTGTTCGATAGGCAGGCAGGTCTTAAGAGTTGTTTCTCCGTCTGAAGCGGTTACTGTCAACACGTTTTCTTTTAGTACAAAAAGAAAATCTTCCAAAATTGCAAGTGATGGCTTGCTAACGATAACTCTCGACACGGACATTAATCCGCGCAGCAGTTCCGAACTTGATACTGTAAATTCCATATTATTTGATGTTTTTATTATTGATCACACTAATATCTGAACCACAAATATAATGATTTTTGGCATATAATTTGAGTTTTTGGAAGATAAATTTTAACATAAAATATTATTATGAAGAGAAATATCCTTTATTTGATATTATCTGTAGTTCTTTCGTGCGGAGCAGCTTATCTTATCTCCGAGAAAATCGTAGATAAACGCATGTCAGATGCAGATTTTTATAAAACCACAGAAGTTAACCATGATAAAGTCGAGCGTAGAAGAGACGTGCCAAAAAATCTTTCGACAGATGGGCTGGTCAATTTTAGTGATGCTGCAGAAATGGCAGTTCAGACTGTCGTTTATGTCAAAGTTGTCAAAAGAAGTTCGCGGCCTGCCTCAGTACTCGACCTGCTTTTCGGATTTGCCAATACTCCGCGGGAAGAGGTTGGATTAGGTAGCGGAGTGATTATCAGACCTGACGGGTATATAGTCACTAACAACCACGTAATCAGTGGGGCTGACGAGATAGAGGTGACGCTTGAGGATAACAGTGTGTACAAAGCTAAACTTGTCGGTACCGACCCTGCCACGGATATAGCTTTGCTGAAAATAGAAGCTAATGATTTGCCGACCATCACGCTCGGAGATTCTGATGACTTGAGGCTTGCAGAGTGGGTGCTTGCCATAGGCAGTCCGTATGATTTGCGCTCTACCATCACAGCCGGAATTGTAAGCGCCAAGGGGCGTTCGCTGCCGAACTATGACGGACAGTACAGAGTTGAGTCGTTTATTCAGACTGATGCTGCCGTCAATCCCGGAAACAGTGGCGGCGCATTAATTAACGCAAGTGGCGAACTTGTCGGGATTAATACTTCAATCATTTCATTGACAGGCTCTTATTCTGGCTATTCATTTGCCGTTCCGGTAAATATTGTAAAGAAGGTAACCGATGATTTTATTGAATACGGAGAGGTTAAGAGAGCATTGCTGGGTGTTTCCATGAGTGAAATTAATGCCGAAATGGCACGTCAACTCGGTCTGACTGAGATAGAAGGTGTTTATATTGCAGAAGTACAGCGTGGTGGAGTAGCAGATAAGGCCGGAATCAAGAAAGGAGATATTCTGCTTGAGATAAACCTTAACAAAGTAAAAAATGGTGCGGCGGTGCAGGAGCAAATGAGCAAACTTCGTCCCGGCGAACGTGCCGTTGTCACCATAAAAAGGAATAATGAAAGAAAGGAAATAATCGTCAATCTATAATTGGTAATTAATTTGATTTTACCTACCTTTGACGGATATATATGAGCATGAGACAACTTAAGATACAAAAATCAATTACAAATCGAGAGAGTGCATCTCTCGATAAGTATTTACAAGAGATTGGTAGAGAGGAACTTATCACTGTAGAAGAGGAAGTGGAACTGGCTCAGCGGATTCGTAAGGGAGACATGGAGGCGCGTACCAAACTGGTTAACGCCAACCTTAGGTTCGTTGTGTCAGTAGCCAAGCAGTATCAAAATCAAGGCCTCAGCCTTCCGGATTTAATTAATGAAGGCAATCTCGGACTTATGAAAGCAGCCGAGAAGTTTGATGAAACAAGAGGCTTTAAATTTATTTCGTATGCTGTTTGGTGGATTCGTCAATCTATCTTACAGGCGCTCGCTGAACAATCAAGAATCGTACGTTTGCCTTTAAATCAGGTCGGATCGCTAAACAAAATCAACAAGG
>JAQUYF010000031.1 GCA_028691975.1 Bacteroidales bacterium
ACATTTACGCCGGTTCCTTTCCAATTTAAGTAGCATCCTTTTGTCTTAAAATTCTTTTTTCCAAATTGATCTTTCACATTGATGCAGAGTATTCCTTCATCAAATTTCTCCCAAGGTGAAATTCCGTTTTGAATATTATCGCCGTTATAGCCATTGCCAATTTCTCGAAATGATTGATTATTAACAATTGGTGCAATATATTTTGAATACCCATTACTGGATGTATTTTTATTCTGTACCCATTCCAGATGAGCGACAAAATACTCCAGTATGTGTTTGAATTGTGCGAATTTATCCATTTGAAAAACAGGTTATTTTGTTGTTCTTACGCAAAGATACGATTATTATTCTCAAGAGTACTAATTTGTATTCATTTAGTTGCAAGCCAATGTGTGCGATTACTGTATTTGATAATACCTTCACAATGAAGTATTGCGATGCCATTTATCCCTTCTGCGCTTTCCAGAAACCGCACATCTTCCACATTGTCCATAAGGGCGGCTTACTCCCAAGAGTGTTGAGGACTCTGTTATGGATAGATAATCTTTTGATTGAAGTGATTGGCGATTGCGAAGGACAACTTCTTTTGATTCGGTGTTCAGACGGGTTTCGCGCTGCTTTGCTTTGTAGGCATAGGATGCGCAGGCGTGGCTGCAATAGCAGGTGGTGGTTTTCTGTGCAAGAAAATCTTTTCCGCAATTCTGACAGATTTTATGAAATTCAAAAGTCGCCCTCATTACCGCTTTCTCTGTTACGTTTGGAATTATTATTTGTCAATCTTTGTAAATGTTTGTAAATCTATGTAAAGATTATATACATTCTCAGATTGGATAATCAGGTTTGTACCACACGTGGTCCAACCGTGGTACAAAAATAAACAAAATATCCATAAATAACAATAAATACGGAAAGAATATACCCCTTGCTAAATCTTTGTTTAACAAGGGATTGTATATGATTTGCTATTGTTTGTTTTGGGGATTTTCTAACTTCTATTTTCCCACGCAAAAGTTCTTGAAGATATTCTTGAGGACTTCGTCTGTGGAGATTTCGCCGACTATGGTGCCTATATAGTAGAGTGATTCACGCAAATCCTGTGAGATGAGGTCTGTCGGGATGTTGTCTTTCAGCCCTTGTGCTGCCCGCAAAAGAGCAGTATCAGCATTTTGCAGAGCTTCATAATGACGTATATTGGTCACAAGCACATCACCAGAGCGAACAGTCATATCTTCCTGAGTCTTAGTAAGTACGGAACGCAAACTATCAAGGCCTATCTGTGATTTAGCTGCAATCTTAAGGACTGCTATCGGCTTAATACCTGCAAGATCGGCATATACGCCAACCATTTTTGCATAAGCATTGAGGGTATCGTTGGCGTGTGTAAAGCCTCCTTCCACCATATCACACTTATTTATCAGTATGACAACCTTTTGAGCTTTGCTGTCTATCTTGGTACTCAATGTAGTAATCGCAGACTTGAAGTCGTCCGGCTTGCGTGCATCCAGCATCATCAGCACAATCGCAGCCTGACGTATTTTCTCAAATGTACGCTCAATTCCTATGTTCTCAATCGTACCCTTAGTCTTCCTAATTCCGGCAGTATCGATAAATCTGTACAGGACGCCATCAATATTGATTGTATCTTCGATAGCATCACGAGTCGTGCCGTGAATAGGGGAGACGATCGCTCTCTCTTCGCCCAAAATTGCATTCAGAAGGGTGCTTTTCCCCGTATTTGTTGCCCCTGCAATCGCAACAGGCACACCATTTTTAATCACATTGCCCAACTTGAAGCTCTCCATAAGCCTCTCTATATGCTTAATCACCTTATTCATAAGGGCTTTCATTCTTTTCCTGTCGGCAAATTCAACCTCTTCCTCACTGAAGTCCAGCTCCAGCTCCATCAGAGAGACAATCTGGAGCAGTTCGTCCCGCATCTTCGACAGTTCCTTCGAAAATCCTCCTTTCATCTGAGCAACCGCAATCTTGTGAGCACTTGAGGTCTCCGAGGATATCAGATCTGCAACAGCCTCAGCCTGAGCTAAGTCCATTTTTCCGTTGATAAAGGCACGTTGCGTAAATTCGCCGGGAGCAGCCATTTTTGCCCCGCTCTCCATCAATAACGCAAGTATCTCATGTACAATGTAAGTGGAGCCGTGGCACGCTATTTCGGCTGCATTTTCACCTGTATAAGAGGCAGGAGCACGAAATACGGATACAATCACCTCATCCAAAAGGTCTTTACCTTTGTATATACTGCCGTAGTGCAGCGAATAGCCTTTCGCATCTTTTATGGAATCTCCTCTTACAGAGGAAAATATGCTATCCACTATCTCAATGGCTTTAGTTCCGCTGACGCGAATGACAGCAATAGCCCCACTTCCCTGAGGCGTTGCCGGTGCACAAATGGTATTATCAAAAAGAGGATTCATAACTTATTCATTTAAAAGAAGTTCAACTACATTTTCAACGTGTATTGTATGTGGAAACATATCCACAGGCTGCACCTTTACAATCGAATATTTCGCTGAAAAAACAGCCAGATCGCGTGCCTGAGTTGCAGGATTGCAGCTGACATAGACAATGTGGGTAGGGGAGGCATCCAATATGACCTTTGCAACGTCAGGATGAATACCTGCCCGCGGAGGGTCCAAAATTACGATATCCGGATGTCCATGCTCTGCAATAAACTCACTGTTAAGCACATCTTTCATATCTCCCGCAAAAAAGAGTGCATTATCAATATTATTCTCGGCAGCATTTACTTCCGCATCTTTAATTGCGTCAGCAACATACTCGATACCGACGACTTTGGACGCCAGATCTGAGACAAACAGCGAAATTGTCCCGGTTCCTGTGTACAAATCGTAAATAACAGGCTTTTTCTCACCACTACAGCCATTTTTAACACTTTCTCTTACAACTGAATAGAGGCGATATGCCTGCTCTGAATTGGTCTGATAAAAGGATTTGGGGCCGATCTTGAATTTCAAGCCTCCCATATTCTCATAAACAGCCTCGGCACCGCTGTAAAGCACACATTCAAGATCATTGAATGTATCATTTGCCTTTGGATTAACTACATAGTAAAGTGATGTGATCTCCGGAAAACGCTCTGATACAGCCTTTAAAAGGGCATTACGCTGCACTCCAACGGCACTTTTATCTCCGCCAAGTGCATCGAGCCCGAAGACCACAACCAACATATTTTCACCTGTAGAGGTAGTTCGTACCATTAAAGTACGCATGAAGCCGTGCTGCTCACGCAAATCAAAGAAGCTCAGAGAATGTTCAACAGCATATTGTCTGATAAAGAGGCGTATAGCATTGGTCGGCTCTCGCTGAAGATGACAATCCTTGATATCCAGTACTTTATCAAAAAATCCGCTTACATGAAAACCTAAGCCGAGACGCTCCACATCAGTCAAAGCATTCACATCTTCATCTTTAAGTATCCAACGCCTTGCGGAAAATGTATATTCAAGCTTATTGCGATAGTATTGCGTTTTGTCTGAAGCCAAAATAGGTGATATTTCAGGCAACTTCAAGTGTCCGATACGTGTAAGCTGGTCAACAACCTGTTGCTGCTTATATTCGAGCTGCATACCGTAAGGCAGAGGCTGCCAAGTACAACCGCCACACTCACCGTAATGCTCACAGAATGGCTGTAATCTGTCTTTAGATGGCTTAACAATATTTACAATATAGCCCTGCATATAGCCGCTGCGTACTTTATTAACCTGAACATCCACAATATCTCCCGGAATTGCCTGCTGCACAAACAATACTTTACCGTTAACGTGAGCAAGGGAATTTCCTTCAGCTGCAACAGACTCAATCTCGACACCTTCCAAATATGGCTTAACTTTCCGACTCATATCTATATTTTTTGCAAAGTTAAAAAAGAACTTTGTAGATTAAGCCCCGAATTGCTATATTTGAAACCCACTACCAATATGAATTGATTTTACACAATTTATATTATGTTAAATAGACTAAATGGACAATACTAACGAACAACACAACACTCTTCTTGACAGACCTCTTCCGGAGCGACTAAGACCTCAGACCCTTGACGAATATGTCGGACAGGAACATTTGGTCGGCAAAGATGCAATTCTCCGCAAGATGATAGAAAGCGGTAATATATCATCCTTTATATTATGGGGACCGCCGGGCGTCGGAAAAACAACTCTTGCACGTATCATTGCAAACAGACTTGACCGAGAATTTTATACATTATCTGCCATAAACAGCGGCGTTAAAGATATTCGCGATATTATAGACCGTTCCAAAAACAACAGAATGTTTGCAGTCGGCGGTTCACCGATTTTATTTATTGATGAAATCCACCGCTTCAGCAAAAATCAGCAGGACGCGCTGCTCGGAGCAGTCGAACAGGGCACTGTAGTATTGATCGGTGCAACTACTGAAAACCCCTCTTTTGAGGTAATCACTCCCCTACTCTCGCGCTGTCAGGTGTATGTGCTTAAATCTCTGGAAGTTAAGGATCTTGACACTCTACTGCACAGGGCTTTGACGGAAGATATCGTACTGAAGAAGAGAAAAATAACTGTTACGGAAAAGGAAGCTCTTTTCCGATATTCCGGAGGCGATGCACGCAAACTTCTCAACTCTCTTGAAATAATTGTATCATCCTTTCCAGCAGAGGTGCCTATTGAGATAAATAACAATGTTGTTACCGATAAATTGCAGGAAAACATCGCTCTTTACGATAAAAATGGAGAGCAACATTATGATATCATATCTGCATTTATCAAGAGTATCAGAGGAAGTGACCCTAACGGAGCCATCTACTGGATGGCAAGAATGATTGCCGGAGGAGAAGACCCACTTTTTATTGCACGCAGAATGGTAATACTTGCCTCGGAGGATATTGGCCTGGCAAATCCAAATGCGGCACTGCTGGCTCAGGCATGCTTTGATGCAGTACACAAAGTGGGGATGCCTGAAGGAAGGATTATTTTGGCGGAGACCTGTATCTATTTGGCCACCTCCCCGAAGAGTAATTCCGCCATTATGGCAATTGATGCAGCCTTGGCTGCCGTTGAGAGCACTAATGACGCGCCACCGGTGCCACTTCATTTGCGCAATGCACCAACGAAACTGATGAAAGAGTTGGGATATGCCAAGGATTATAAGTATGCTCACTCTTACGAAGGTAATTTTGTGGATCAGGAATTTCTGCCGGACAAGTTACGTAATACTAAATTATACGAGCCCGGTAATAATGTGAAGGAAAACGATATACTCAGGAGGCTTCAAAGTGAGTGGAAAAAATATGGTTATTAATTTAACAATCACCATTTTTTGCGTAATTTTGCGACCAATTTATATCAAATATAACGTATGACAATGATACCTAATTCAGATTATTCTAAACGTTTTGAAAAGATGCCGGTTGAGATTTACAAGAACTCGGTTGAAGCATCTAAAAAGATTGCGGATGTTATTATTGAGACCATCAATTCTACACCCGCAGATAAGAAATGCGTAATATGCTTGGATGCGACAAGTGCCTCTATCCCTGTTTACGAAAGGCTTATCGAAGCTTACAAAGACAAAAAAGTGAGTTTTAAAAATGTAGTTGCATTCTCGAAAAGTGAATATTATCCACTTAACAGAAATGAACTGCAGAGCCAGTATAGGTTTTTGAAAGAGTATGTTTTTGACAATGTCGATATTCTTCCGACAAATATCAGATGTCTTGACAGTTCTCAAAAGGAGAATATCAGAGCCTATTGCGACTCATACGAAAAAGAGATTGAGAATGCAGGTGGCATAGATATTATGCTTACCGGTAACGCCGGCTTCAACCAGAGCGGTACTCAGCTTAACTCTATAACTCGTCCCGTAACTCTTAACCACACAGAAAGGATGTCTGCGGCAAGTGATTTCTTTGGTGTTGAATATGTACCGTTACATGCTTTGACAATTGGTATCGGCACAATGCTAAAGGCCAAAAAGATTATCTGTCTTTCATGGGGTGAGGGTGCTGCAGTACGAGTTCAGAAGATGGTTGAAGGGCAAATTTCAGATCAGATTCCTGCTTCTTATCTGCAAACTCATGATGATATAAAGTTGTATATCGATGCCGCTGCGGCTGCCGAATTGACGAGAGTAAAGACTCCATGGCTTGTAGGTGACTGTGAATGGACAGATTATATGAAGAAAAAAGCTGTTTTCTGGCTCTGCCAGAAGCTCAATAAGCCAATCCTGAAACTGACCAACAGAGATTACAACGATAATCAGCTTGGTGACCTCGTAACTGCCTCAGGTACGGCAAACCTCCTTAATATTAAAATATTCAATGATTTGCAGCACACTATTTCCGGGTGGCCGGGAGGAAAGCCGGATGTTGATGACTCTACCCGTCCCGAAAGAGCATTTCCGTTTCCTAAGCGTGTAGTTGTCTTCTCCCCTCATCCTGATGACGATGTCATCTCAATGGGAGGTACGGTTGCCCGTCTTTCGGAGCAGGGACACGAGCTTCACATGGCTTATCAGACATCGGGAAATATTGCAATATTTGACCATGAGGTTATAAAATATCTCCAAACATTTGAAGAGTCATGCGAGATATTTCCTTCTTTGAGTGACAAAGAAAAGGACCTGGATAGAATCAATAAACTTGTACTCGAACATCTTGCACAAAAGCGTCCAGGTGAACCTGACACAAAGGAAGTTAGAGCCTTAAAGTCTGCAATACGCCGCGGTGAAGCCTCTCTTGCATGCCGTTACCTTGGCATTCCAAAGGAGAGGGTACACTTCCTGAATCTTCCGTTCTACGAGTCAGGTACGGTTAAGAAAAAACCGCTTTCTCAGGCAGATATTGACATTGTAAAGGATTTACTTCAAAGCATTAAACCTCATCAGATCTTTGCAGCCGGCGACCTTACAGACCCTCACGGAACACACAGAGTTTGTTTTGAAGCAGTTGTAGGTGCCTTGGAACAGTTGGAAGGTGAACCATGGTTGAAAGATTGTCGTGTATGGATGTACCGCGGAGCATGGCAGGAATGGGATGTTGCCGAGGAAGAAATGGCAGTTCCACTTAGTCCTGAAGAGGTTACAATCAAGCGTGAAGCTATCTTCCGCCACCAGTCACAGAAAGATCGTCCATTGTTCCCGGGAACAGACAAACGTGAATTCTGGCTCAGAGCTGAGGAGCGCAACCATAACACTGCTGTCTTGTTTGATAAACTCGGCATGGCTGAATATCAAGCTATTGAATTATTTGTCAAATACAAATTTGACCGCAAGTTCTAAATTGCCATAATTTGCAGTGCAATAAAATAAGAAGAGGCCGACTAAAAAACAATTTTAGCCGGCCTCTTCTTTCTTAATATTACAACCCAACTTCTATTTATACAAAAATCTCTTTATTGATCTTTTCGGAGTCTTTTCAAACTCATTCTTTATAAGTTCGATCTTTGCAATACGGCTGTAGAGAGGAAGCATAAGATTGAGTTTAATTCTGTTTTGCTCCATCAGCCCGGCCAAATCGTTCTCATCCATTGACTCTTGAGATACTCTGTCAAAATCCGGATAGACCAGAGCGACAATTTTCTTGTCTCGTTCTACTACAACAGATTCAACAACGTATGGCTGATTGTTGAGCGAATCTTCAATCTCCTCAGGATAGATATTCTGTCCGTTTGCGGACAAAATCATATTTTTAGAACGCCCCTTTATGAATATATTACCTTTTTCATCAATAAGACCAAGGTCTCCTGTACGCATCCAGCCATCTTTTGTAAAGGCAGCTTTGGTGGCTTCAGGATTTTTATAATAGCCGTCCATCACATTGGCACCGCGTGCAAGGATCTCCCCTACTATGTGTTCAGGATCTTCAGAATCGATCTTCAGTTCCATCCTGTCAACTGCCTTTCCGCAGGACTGTTTTTTAAATTTATGCCAATCCTCATATCCAAGTATAGGACCGCACTCGGTCATACCGTAGCCCACTGTATATGGAAAATGGATATCTTTCATACAATCTTCCACTTCTCTGTTGATAGCTGCTCCTCCTATGATCAGGTGTTGAAGTTCTCCGCCAAAAGCGTCGAGCAATTTAACCAGAATTCTTTTCTTTATTATCTTGGAAAAAATAGGAATCTTCATCAAAAACTTCATGCTCGGCTTCTCGATAATAGGGAAAACAGATGACTTAAAGAGCTTCTCAACTACGAGGGGAACAGTTACAATCATATATGGCTTCACCATTGCAAATGCGTTCAAAAGCACTCTCGGCGATGGCACTTTACCTAAAAAGTAAACATGGCACCCACCTGCGAGCTGATAAAGAAACTCAAATGCCAGACCGTACATGTGGGCTAAAGGAAGCATGGAGACAATTTTCCAACCCTGCTGATTGGGAATACCTTTCAGTCCGAATTGAATATTTGAACTGATACTTCTGTATGTCAGCATAACTCCTTTCGGGGCACTCGTTGTTCCCGAAGTATAGTTGATCAATGCAAGATCCTCAAAATTATCTACCGGATAGTTAACATCCTCGGCGGAAAAGTCCGGATATTTATCTTTAAACAACTTATCCCAATTCAGATATGCATTGTTAAACTCATTTGAAAGATTTTTGGAGTAGATAAGAGTAAAGTCGGAAATATTAAATACTGCCACAATCTTCGGCATTTTTTCAGGGTCTAACTTTTCCCATATATCTTTGTCTGTAAACAAAATCTTACTGTCCGAATGATCTGTAAGATGCATTATGCTGTCAGGGGTAAAATCGTTTAAAAGCGGCACAGTTGTAATCCTGTATGAGGTGGAGCTCAAAAAAGCAATGCCCCAGCGTGCCGAGTTTTTAGCGCAAATCGCGATCTTGTCTCCCTTCTTAAGATCGAGATAATCAAATAAAACATGAAGCCGTTCTATCTCCTCAGCCATCTTTCCGAATGTAAATGACTCTCCGTTAAGATTACTCAGTGCTTCGCATGACCAATAATCCTTTATGGATTTTTGTATGTATGTTAAAAAGTGTGTTATTTCTCCCATTATGATATCAATTAATTTTGTGGCGCAAAAGTAGAAAAAGAGTACATTTGCATAAAATAGAAGTGGTAAACATCTTAACAATGTGGTAAATTTCGCTCGGATGTGGCGAAATTCGCAACTTTGGGGTGAAATTTTAAAAGAAATGTATAGAAAAAAACCTACGGTAGCATTAATTTATGACTTTGACGGGACGCTTTCCCCCGGAAACATGCAAGAGTTCGGATTTATTCAGGCAATCGGCAAAACTCCCGACGAATTTTGGGAAAAGAGCAACCATGTAGCAATGGGACAGGATATGAGCCACATTCTTGCCTACATGAAGCTAATGATAGATGAAGCTAAAAATGCAGGGATCTCTCTTACGCGCGATTCATTCGTCTCATTCGGAAAGTCAATTGAACTGTTCAAGGGAGTAAAAGAGTGGTTCTCTCTTATCAACCGTTACGGAGAGCTTCATGGGGTGAAAATAGAGCACTATATCAACTCATCCGGACTGACCGAAATGATAGAAGGCACAGTTATCGCCCATGAATTCAAGAAAATATTTGCCTGTTCATTTCTGTACGACAATAATGTGGCCGTATGGCCAGCCGTTGCTGTGGATTATACGGGGAAAACACAGTTTCTCTTCAAGATCACCAAAGGCATATTGGACATAAGTGACAATACAAAAGTAAATGAGAGCCAAAAAGATGACCAAAAGCCCGTACCATTCAATAATATGATCTATTTTGGTGACGGAGAGACTGATATCCCATGCATGAAGATTGTCAAGATGTTCGGAGGCAATTCAATTGCCGTTTACAATGAAGCTCACAAGGGAAAAGTCAAGACAGCACTGAAACTTCTCAGGCAGCACAGAGTAAATTTTATCTGCAAGGCAGATTACACAGTCGATGGAGAGATATACCGCGTCGTAACCACAATCATCGATAAAGTAAAGGCTGAAGATGAGTTCCAACGGTTACAGCGCAGGATAGCCAATCAAAAGAATAATCAATAGAGATTGCTAATTTCTAAGAGTTTATCAAAAAGATCCGGCTTCATTTTAATCGTCTGAATCTTCTCAAAATGTTCAATTGAGTGGGCATCACTTCCGACGAAACGATACCACCTGTTGCCGAGCAGATATTTCATTATCTTTATGGAGCCCTGTCCGTATATTCCCGAAAGCGAGAGCAAGTTCAATTGAAACTTGCATCCCATGTCATGGTACTTTTCAAATACTTTCAAAGAAGAGGCTAAGTAGAGATATCTTTCAGGATGTGCCAAAACAGGTATGAACCCGGCAAGACTCAATTTAAAAAGGGCATCCTCTATCTCATTGCTGATATAATAGTAGGACATCTCGATAAGCACATATTTCTTTCCGTCAACTTCAAAATAGAGCATATCGGGCGCGATCCTGTCGCAAAATGTACCTTCAACCATATACTCGGCCGAAAGAGTCAGATCTAATGAAATATCAGCAGGCAACTCCGTCTTAAATATCTCGAAACGTCTCCTCAGAAATGGTTCAGTGTTCTCGGGAAAAATATCCGGATTAATATGTGGAGTAAGAAATACTTTCGAATAGCCCACATCCTGCATCTTTTTCAGCAGAGCAAAAGACTCTTCGCGCTTCTGGATACCATCGTCCACGCCCGGCAAGAGGTGGCAATGGTATTCAGTTTTAAAAGACAACTCTGTCAAATATTTCTTTTTAACGAATAAAGCCATGGTGCATTGTTAATCTTCATATTTGTTAACGGTCTTTACTTTTCTCCCCCCCCCTTTGAACTTGAACCATAGCCGTAACCGTAGCCATACTTGCCATAACCATAGCCGTATTTGCCGTAGCCGTAACCATAACCGTATCTGAACTTCCTTGACTCAAGGTCAAGATTGTTGATAACGATATTTATATTTTTCAACCTGTCGGCTTCATAACAGCTCTGTATTTCCTTGAGAATCTTCAGATCGGTATATTCGGAGCGAACGACATATATCGTACTGTCCACAAACCTGTTCACCAAAGCCGCATCGGATACAGGAAAATACGGCGCAGAATCACAGATGACATAATCAAAATTACTTCTCAGATATTCCATCAAAGTCTCGAATCGTTCCAAAGAGAGTAACTCGGAAGGATTTGGAGGTACTGGACCTGAAAAGACCACATTCAGATTGCCGGCTTCGTTTACGGGCACTGCGAGGACTGAGAGATCATCAACCTTTCCGATTAAATAGCCAACGACAGAGTTAACTTTACTTGCGGTAATGTTTTTAAAATATTTACCGAATATAGGCTTTCTTAAGTCACAGCCGACTAGCACAACGTTTTTACCGATATGAGATAAGGCAACAGCTAAATTAGCTGAGACATAACTCTTTCCCTCGCCAGGAACCGATGAAGTAACCTGGATAACCGTACCTTTTATATATTGAAGAGAAGATCTCAACATTCGGAATGATTCTGATTTAATACTGCGTCCTCCTGCAGTAGTGATAATTCCGCTATCATCACTCTTTGGAATTGAAGCAAGAACGGGAGCTTTTACAACTGCAGTCACATCCTCTTTCGTCTCAACTTTTGTCTTTAGAACGGACCTTAGCCATACAATACACGGAGGTAAAACACATCCTATAATCAGTGCAAGCAAAAATACGATAGAAGTCCTCGGCTTGATCGGCCCTCCACCGTATGCCGTCTCAATAATTCGAACATTATCAGTAATTGAGTAGAGAGCAATCTGAGCCTCCTCCTTCTTTTGCTGCAAAAGTCTGTACAAAGGCTCAATAATCTCCTGCTTTCTTGCCATTTGAGCAAGATCCAACTGTTGAGTAGGAATATTGGACATCTTTCTCTTGGAAGCGGAAAGAGAACTGTTAAGTTCGGTCTCCTTGGCCGAATATACCTTATTTAAATTGTCAAGGGTTAATTCTATACTGCTGCGTACATCTTTCAACTGCTCATTAAGGTTGATAACACGAGGGTTACTTGCACTTGAGTTAGCCAAAAGTTGGTTACGCTGTGCCACAACCGTATTATAGTTTGAGATAGCCTCATTCAGTCCGACATCGGCAATCCCGATATTTGTGGGAATAATCTTAAACTCTCCCTGCGGGGCATTGTCCATATCATCCCTCAATATTTTTAGAATTGTACGCTGCAACCGGATTTCAGTCAATTGTTTCTCATACTCGACATCAGAAGAGAGAGTAATCTGACTCTGAGCATCAATATTTACCAGCACATTGGAAGCCTGATAATTACGGAAACTGCTCTCAACGTTGCCAAGTTCCCTTGATATAGCCTCAATACGGGTATCAATAAAGTTGATCGTATTGATACTTGCGATATTTTTATACTCTTTCGACTCCCTGTTATAATCAAGGATCAGCGTGTTAAGGATATCTTCAGCACGTTTTGGCTTAACATCTTCAAAAGACAACAGGATAACATCCGTTTTAAGCGTAGCCTTACTTGCAGAGTTTGAAACAGTCAGATTACCGACAAAGCTGCGGGCTGCTAAATATGGATCGCTCCATGTACAAAGATATTTATCATTTTTTATCAAGCCCTTGGTATCACTGCAGGCAACCACAATAGAAAAGCCGCTTAACTTGATAGTGTCACCATAATGATACTCACTATTTGAAAGTGCGACTTTCTCTGTGGAAGACTTGGTAACATCCAACTCCTTAACAGAATACGCATTGCCACCTTTTACTATGATATCCACCGAAATCGCTTTAGGCAAAGAATCTTTGGGATAAAGAGGGTCAAACTCTGCGTGAAGCGATATCGGATTGTCTCTGTAAAATTCATATTTCTTTATATTCAGAAATCTCCTGAATATCGGCATTCTCCCATGAAAAATGGGCAGCCTGTATTGATAATATCTGTAATTCAGCCCGAGGTCTTCGACCACTTTTGACATCAGAGATGGAGACTTCATGATAAACATCTCATTTTCAGCGTTTGACTGAGTTGACATGCCTGTCAGATCGGAGAGTATCGAAAGCTCCGAACCGGCACTGTTTTTATCATTATTCAAAATAACGGATGCATTGCGGGAATAGACCGGAGAAGTCATCCTCAAATACAGAAACGCAACTACAAAAGCAACAAATACTGATCCAACTATCCACCATCTCAATCTCCATACAAAACTGATGAGGTCTTTGATGTCGAAGTCACCTTTACTTTCCTCTTCACTCCATACAGGAGCTTCATCTTCTTTTCTCATATAGTATTATATTAACCATTAACGCGTATTTGCCAAAATCAGTGATATTACAGCTACAATAGAGGTTACGGTCGAAAGTACGATGCTCCAAATACTTGTAGCTGTCGTACCTGTTGCGACTCTTGATGCACTTGGCGGTATATAGAGTACATCATTCTGCTGCATATAGAAGCAGTCGGAATTAAGAGTCTGTGCACTCTTGAGGTTGATTCTATGGTAAGTCTGGGCACCTTTCACCTCTCTAATCAGGATAATATTGTCCCGTTCTGCGGAAATAAGCAGATCGCCCGCCTTTCCAAGAGCCTGGAGGATACTGATTCGTTCGGAATCCATTGTATATGTACCGGGGTTGCGCACCTCACCGAGTACCGTGATCTTATAGTTCTTAAAGGAGATATACACGACCGGATCCTTGACATCTTTACTGATCCTTTCAGTCAAGTATGCGACAAGTTCGGAGCGAGTCATTCCCTCTACATATATTTTTCCGAATATCGGAAAATCTATCTCACCTTGAGGGTTGACTAAATATGGCAGAGTAGACTTTTCCGGATCGGCACTTCCTCCATAATTTGCATTTTCAGACAGGGTTAGATTGTAGGGCTGCACAACCTGCTTGTCCGGACCGGAAACGATAATGCTGAGCATATCATCCTTTTTGATTTTTGCCTCATACTCTGTGGTTAGCTGCTGCAATGTCACATCGTTGATGTCCTGAAAGTAGATAATCTCCTTGGGAGAGGTGCATCCTGCAATCATCAGAGGGACAAAAATCAATAGAAATAACTTCGTCTTCATTTGTTGTAATTTACTTATTAATTAATAATCTCTATTATACCTAAATAACGGACTCATGCGGATTATTCGAAATACGCCGTTCATAGTTGTGGTTAAGTCCAACAGCAAAATTAGTAAAAAAAAACGATTAAATGCACATTTTCTATCTATTTTATTACTATTTTTGGCGACGTTTTTATAGTGGCTCGCAGTTGAGCTGTCACTGATATTAATAATTATATTTCTAAATATTTAAATTTATGAAGACTAAACTAACTCTTTTGATGATTGTAGCTATTCTGAGTACATCCAATCTTTTTGGACAGGAGTGTTGCGACCATCAGAAACAAGACGACCAACCTCGCTATAATCAATATGGCGTAGAGGTTTCAAGAACTAAACTTTCCGCAGAAGCAAGAGACGGAATCCTTGTATTCGAATCTCAGGATCAGAAATACAAACTGTGGTTTGACAACCGTGTACAGGTAGACGGCGCCGTTTTCTTCGGACAGGACAAAAACTATGATGCAATAGGTAACGGAGTTTCAATCCGCAGAGCACGTATCGCAATCAAAGGAGAGATAGGCGACTGGTACGGTGAAGTCGATACGGACTTTGCCAATGGCACATTTGAGCTAAAAGATGCCATCGTTCGCTATGACGGACTTAAAAACTTTGAATTCACCGCAGGTAACTTCAAAGAACCGGTATCTATGGAATCAACCACGACTTCAAGATATCTTCCATTTATTGAGAGGCCTATGGTGGTAAGTGCCTTCGCTCCTTCCCGTCATATCGGAATCCAGGCAAAATATAAATACAATTGGCTTTTGGCTATCGGCGGTGTCTTCTACCAGGCAGTTGAAGATGCTGAAACCAGAACCAATGTTGAAGACAATAACAAGGATTTCGGCCGCAATGCCGGTAACTCATTTACCGGAAAGTTGGTCGCAATGCCTTTTGCCTCAGATCCTCATCGCGGTCTTCACATCGGAGCCTCGGTTTCTTACAGAACTCCAAAAGTGGATATGGCTACAAGCGAATACGGCGGCGTACGTTACAGTACACGTAACACCACCTCTATCAACCGCAAGAAATATCTTGATACTGACGTAATTAAAGACGTCAATCATGATTTGCTTTACGGCTTTGAACTTGCAGGATATTGGGGTGGACTTCGCGCGCAGAGCGAATATATCGGCAATAATACATATCTTAATGACGGTACTACTTACAAATTCAACGGCTGGTATGCCCATGTCGGTTACCTGCTGTTTGGCGGCAAGCAACGTTATAATACCGGTGACGGTGAATTTACACAACCGCAAAGGGGACGCAGTTGGGGAGATCTCGAACTTCTTGCAAGATACGAGTACATCAACCTTAACAGCGGCAACCTCTATGGCGGTTCAGCTCAGGCATACAGCGTTGGCCTTACCTACTACGTAACCAACAATGTGAAGATAGTGTTGAATTACCAATATACCGATCAGGATCGTTATGCAAACGGCAAGGGCAAACTCAAGACAGGCTATGATGCCTCAGGTAATGCCACAAAGGACTATACAAAGATTGTTACACCGGATAAAGAGGCCGGTGTCGACTACAGCATGATTGCATTGCGTTTTGAAGTTGATTTTTAATCTTATAAAAAAGTATCATCATGAAAAAAATATATTTTGCAATAATCACAATAGCTGTCATGCTGTGTGGTGTATCATGTGTAAAAGACCAAATGTATCAAGGTCCCGCAACTATTTCAGAAGTAAATTTCACCCCCGGCTCAGTACAGCCATGGGATGAGGTAACTGTAACCGCTACTATCTCGGATCTGAGAAGCATAAAATCTGCGATTGTCAAATATACTGTAAACGGTACTCAGGCAACTGTTGCCATGAGTAATTCCGGTGAAAAATACACGGGAGTTATTCCTCAGCAGGCTGACAAAGCTGAAGTTAATTTTACAGTTGAAGCAGTTAATGAACTTGGATTTACGACCACCTCCGATGTGAAAAAATACACCGTAGCAATCGGCGCCATAGACTACACCAAATTGAGACTTAACGAGTTGAATGGTAATGACAAGTTTATGGAGATCTATAATACCGGCACCACTCCTATCCCTCTTGAAGGTATTTATATCGAAAAAGATGGAGTAACCAACTGGACTTGCGATGTAAGAACGCTCGGTAAGGATGAATATCTGCTGCTTTACAGCGAAGATGTTACAGCCGATCATCCCGAACAACCTGCAGCACTGATCTTCCACAGCGGTCTGTCTGCCAAGAAAAATGTTCGCATTCAACTGTTTACCCCTGCAGGAATATCGATTGACGACTTCAATCTTACAGCAATTGCAAAGACTGCAAAAGCATCTTACAGCCGTAACGATGACGGCAAATGGTATCATACTGATGCCACTCCCGGAGCTAAGAATATTCAAGGGAGTGACCCTGTAGAAGGTTTGGAATAACTAATTTTTCAATATAATGGCAAAAGAAGAAATGAAGATCGGGGAGATATCAAAGCCCCGTTTCGAGTTCCGTTCATTCGGACAGTGTTTTTGCGAAGCACATAAAAGAATGGCACGTCTCTCTGCACCCGTTCCCGAAAAGGTATGGGAGCGTGAAAGTGACGAGATCTATATTATCTCACGCAAAAACGACATAAACAACACCAAGATTCGCAACGGAAAGATGGATATCAAGACATTCGTCAAATCCGTTGACGGCCTTGAACAATGGAATCCGCTCATGAAGAGTGAGTTCCCGATTTCCAAAGAAGTCCTTGAAAAAGAGGTATTTCCTGCTTTTATGGTAGAGATGCCAAAGCTGACAAAAGATACTTACACATACGACGAGTTTATCGCCATGGTAAAGGCTAATCCGGACCTTGCAGCAGTACGGGTACACAAGCAGCGTTTCGGCTACATGGTTAACGATACCATCTGCGAAGTAGGCAATGTTCTTATCAATGGGGCCAAAGTAGTTACAATCAACTCGGAATCAACTGAGATTGAAGACATTAAAAAGACTGTCTCTGACTGCGGACTTGAAGGAGTAGAAAATATCAACTACCTGCAGGCCATCAAGCGTGTCATCGGTATGAGTGACAAACCATTAGCTAACGAATAATATGGCACAGGAAATTGAACGCAAATTTTTGGTTGCAGGTGATTTCAAACCTGAAGTTACAAAAGCAACCCGTATTACTCAGGGCTACCTTAGCTCTATCCCTGAGAGAACCGTCAGAGTAAGAGTTAAAGGCGACAAAGGATATATTACCATCAAAGGAATCGGAAACGAGAGCGGTGCGAACCGTTTTGAATGGGAAAAAGAGATTCCCGTTGAAGATGTTCAATCCCTGCTTAAGATCTGCGAACCGGGTGTAATCGACAAGACACGTTATCTTGTTCCGGCCGGAAAGCACACATTTGAAGTAGACGAATTTTACGGTGACAATGACGGTCTTACAGTAGCTGAAGTTGAGCTTTCATCTGAAAATGAAGAGTTTATCAAACCTGCATGGCTCGGTAAAGAGGTCACGGGAGATGTTAAGTACTACAACTCCATGCTTATGAAAAATCCATATAAAAACTGGAAATAACTCTAAAAAACCATGGACGAACAGACCCAAACCGTAGAGTTCAATCCTTTGGATATGAACAATTACAAAATAGAGAAGCTGCCTAAAATGCAGAAGTCGGGCTTCGAGAAGTGGATGGCAATTGTCGGCGGACCGCTGGCAATCATTGTCTTCATACTTCTGGGCTGGTTTGTTGACATTCCTTTTCTCAACAACTTAGTACCTGAAAACCTTGATACAACTGCACTTAAGCGTTACACAGAGCTTGGATCGGAGGGATTTACACGTATCAACTATATGATGCTTGCAATATTTGCAGCAGCCATCATCCTGTGGATTACTGAGGCAGTGCCAAACTACCTCACTTCCCTGTTTCTTATCCTTGCAATGGTGCTTACCCACGTTACAACTGACAAAGTGGCCTACGCACAACTCGGGCACCCTGTAATGTGGTTGAACATTCTCTCTTTCGTACTTGCGAGTATGTTAGTCAAAACTCAAGTAGCTAAGCGATTTGCTCTCTGGTTAGTCGTAAAGTTCGGAAAAAACTCGACCATGGTTGTATTCAGCTTTTTGCTGATTAATATTGTTTTGTCCGCATTTATCTCCGCCACCACCGCCAAAGCAGCCATATTGCTACCTATTTTCATGGTAGTGTGTGCAATATACGGTGATACGGGCGGAGATAAAAGGACAAATTTCGGAAGAAACCTTGTGCTCCAAAATCTGTTTCAGATCAATGTAGGAGCATCGGGATTCCTTACCGGCTCAGGAGCCAACCTGCTTGCGGGCAGCATGATAGCGGGTGCTATGGGATGGGAGATTTTCAGTTTCCAGGACTGGTTTAAGGTAGCCTTCCCTCTCTGCGTGGTCCTGATGCTGATCGGATGGTTTGTCGGGACAAAACTTATTTTTCCTCTGAAGGAAAATGAGAAGAAACCTCAAATTGCCGGTGGCCTTGCTTACCTTGAAAATGAGTTGAAGGCCATGGGCAAAATGTCATTCCAGGAGTACAAAGCCGTCTTTATCTTTCTTGCTGTCCTTATTCTATGGGCGACAGACAAGCAGCACGGTATCAATCAAACCGCCGTTGCCTTCATAGGTGCGGTAGTTGCCCTGACTCCCAAAATAGGTATTGTCAAGTGGAACGAAGTAGATATTCCGTGGCACCTGATGCTCTTCTCTGCAGGAGCTTATACACTTGGAGCAGGGCTTGATGCGACCGGTCTGCCCAAGACAATTGTAGATGCCGCCTTCAACGGCCTCGGGATCAGCCAGCAGACTCCATTCTGGGTGATTTATCTGCTCCTGACGGGAATTATGCTCTTCAGCGCGCTGATATTTCAGTCAAAGACAATGAGAGCTTTGATATTTATACCTATATCCATTGGTGTTGCTCAAAAATTCGGCTATCCAATAATGAGCCTCGCTTTTCCGGTCGCGCTACTGATTGAGCACGTATATGTACTGCCATTCAATTCAAAGCCGGCGGCGCTACTCTACACCACAAATCATTACAGTTGGGGAGATACCTTCAAATTCGGTTTCACGATGATGCTTATAAGTTGGGTCATGATTGTGATCTGGGGCGAAACCGTATTAAGATGTTTCGGCTATACCAACGGAGTATTTTTTATTCATTAGGAGGTTTTTATGATTGAGATTAAGACTAAGGTACACGACAACTTTTCAATAGAGTTTAAACAGAGTTTTGTTGTAAACGACAAAGTTAAAAAAAACAATTTTGCCGTTAACACATGGATATTTGTACCCAACAGTCTTGATATCAATCCATTTACATACGGAAAGGATCAGTTTTACAGAGATGTAAAGAGCAACGTCCGTCTGATCACTCCTGTCTTTTTACTGAGAGATATTGCACTCAATCAGCATACTCCTCTTACCAACCTGAGAAAAGCGATGAGCGAGCTGGCCAGTGCCCCTGATAAAGGCAAAACCATTGAATATGAGTATCAGATCAAAATGTATTGTGCTATCTCCAAGAGTGCAATGCGGGATGAAGTATTTCATATCTATAAAACAAAAGAAAAGAGCGACTGCCTGTATCTTACTCAAGAATACTTAAACAACGTAAAGTCGATATTGTCAGCATATCGTTCTTTGAAGCAGATTATTAACGTACCTACAGTCTCTGACGGCGTTAGGGATTTTTTCTCATTCGGAGATGAATATTTAGGACACATAGCCTCAATCTATACTATACGCATCCTCCAAAAAATTGAATCGGTGGAGCGCCACGGCGATATCCGCGACCACATAGCCGATTTTCTGAAAGAGAATGAAAATTATAAAATAGAGTGCGGCTACCCAATCGTGTCAAAGGAGGATGACACCCTTAATCGCAACCTTGTCTATCGACACGGCATGCTTAAAAAGTTCATCGAGAGCGTCCTTTTTATCAAACTTGACAAAAAGAAAGACGGCGTAGCCGTTGAACAGATGCTTTACGCCATCGCTGCAGGCATTGCAATGATCTTTGCTACAGTTATTTCATTCTTTGCACAAAAAACATTCGGATCGCTCTCTATCCCTCTGTTTATTATCCTGATAATCAGCTACATGCTAAAAGACAGGATAAAAGATCTGACGCGATACTATTTTGCACACAAGTTGGGAGACAATTTTTTTGACAATAAGGCTGTAATCAAGATAAAAGATGCAGACGTCGGCTGGATTAAGGAAGGTGTTGACTTCATCAATGACAGCAAGACTCCTAAAGAGGTCTTAAATATCAGAAACAGAACCACTTTACTGCGTGCAGAAAACACTATTTTCGACGAGAAGATCATACTTTACCGTAAAATGGTTTACATCAACTCTCAAAAACTCGCTGCCAATTACGACTACCCGATATCAGGCATCAACGACATCTTCAGGATTCATGTGACACGCTTTACACAGAAGATGGACAACCCAGACCAGTCACTCTCCATTATCAATGACAATGGAGGAATTGATGTGGTTGTCTCACAGAAGATCTACTACCTCAATATAATAATGCAGGTAAGATACGAGGAACATATCGAATACAAACGTTTCAGACTGGTAATGACGCGTGACGGTATTCAGAGCGTGGAAGAGATTAATTAGAGAGGTTGGCAACAACTATTGCAAGGTTGCTTGCAAACATCTTGACGGCTATTGCCAGCAATATCACACCGAAAAATTTACGGAAGATATAGATAACATTCTCCCCTACCACTTTTTCGATCTTTTCTACCGAAATCAACACGACATATACAATCAACATATTGAGCAGCAAGGCAATCATAATGTTGATGACTGCATACTCCGCACGTAGAGAAAGCAAAGTCGTCAGTGCCCCCGGCCCTGCTATCAGAGGAAAGGCAATAGGCACTATTGAGGCTCCCGACTTGGTCTGATCGTTTTTAATAATCTCTCGTCCGAGTATCATCTCAAGCGCAAGAATAAAAATGACAAATGAACCTGCCACAGCGAATGAAGCAGTATCCACACCAAACAACTTCAGCAAGGCATCACCTGCAAAGTAAAACAATAAGAAAAGCAAAAGTGCTATCAGACATGATTGCCACGCTTTTATCTCCTGATTTTGCTTCTTTATGTTGAGAAAAATAGGAATTGAGCCCGTTACATCTATGATTGCAAACATTATCACAAATGCGCTCAGTATTTCGACGAAATTAATACCACCCCACATACTAATCTTTATTAATGGTTTCTACTCGGACAGGTACCCCAAGATAATTTTTAACTGTAAAGGAACTGCCTTCGACAATATTATACAAAATTTTCAAATGAACAGTGCTTCTCTCATCTACGTCACTAATCATAAAAACAGGACCGTGTGAAGTCATCGCCTCATCTATTATCCTATCGGACAATCTTTTATATATCAATTCGCGCATAACAGACTGCATCTCCGGCTTAATAAGTCTCATTTCAAGAGTATCATAATCCCTCTCTTTCCCCTTAAAGATAGCTTTTGCACTTGCGCTTTTAACCGCAAGAGAGTTTGCAAGAGAAAGATCACAGGATATCTCCTTCAGGATCTTAATCATAAGGAACTTGTGCTGAAGAGCTGTTTTATTCTTTCCCGCAAGTCTCGAAATGGCACTGTCACCAAACAGCTGTGCAACTTTACTATTCAGAGTCACCGAATTGTATATTGGAAGCAAGTCGGTTATCCTTTTCAAATTGAGAATGGCAAGATTTTCAAATTTATACTCAGGTTCAAGATACAACATATCTAAAAAGGCCCTTTCAGCGGAGGCAATATTTACACCTTTATGCTGAGAGATGCCGATCGAAGAGGCAAGTATCTCCCCTTTCAACTTACGTATGTTTATTTTCTTTTCAGCTACTTCAACTGTTCTGCTCAAATATCCTGCAAGAGTGATTACGCCCTGATAACCGGAGATCACTCCGCTGCGGTTTAGCACATATTCAAGTGAAATATACGCCGGTGTATAGAGGATTGAAGCAAGCTCTTCAAAGTTGTACTTCGACTTGGCGTAGATTCCTTTTCGCGGATTGAGTAATTTGCCTGTGCGCACTGCATAATTCATTCTGAAATTCAGTGACGAAAAATCGGATAATCCGACAATCATCGCAACATCCTCCAATCTGAAGACCGTCCTGCTGTCGGCCTCGATAGCACGGATAATACTGTTTTTTGATGTTTCGCTGCCCATAATACTTAAAGTTACCTATTACATTTCATACGTACAGTTCCTCAAAGTTATATACAATTCTATTAAAAAACAAAATAAATGTTTATATTTGCAAAATTAATGATCAAAACAATCTAAACACTCGTAAAAAATTAAAACTATGAGACTTGATGGCAGAAGAGAAAGCAGTAACGTTGATGACCGCAGAGGGTCTTCAACCGGAAAGAAAATCGGCGGCCTCGGCTTGGGCGGAATGATAGTGGTCGGACTCCTGTATTGGCTTTTGGGCGGTGATCCAAGCGAAGTCATTAACCAGGGGATGTCCGGTTATACAACAGACGGCCAAACTCAGAATGAGTATGTTGCAGATGCGGAAGAGGAGGCTCTTGCGACATTCTCAAAGCAAATTTTGGCAGGCACTGAGGATGTTTGGAGTGAAATTTTCAGGCAAATGGGACGGACATACGAGCCACCTCGCCTTGTACTCTTTACAGACTATGTTCAATCCGGCTGCGGCAATGCTTCTGCAGAAACCGGTCCTTTCTACTGCTCTGCCGATCAGTGCGTTTACATTGACCTCTCATTTTTCAAGCAGATGAAGCAACAACTTGGTGCAGATGGGGATTTTGCCTACGCATACGTAATTGCACATGAGGTTGGGCACCATGTCCAATACCTGCTCGGAACCCTTAATAAGGCGCACAGTGAGCAGCGTGGCCTCAGTGAAGCGGAAAGTAACAAGATTCAGGTAAGACTTGAACTCCAGGCCGACTTCTACGCAGGTGTATGGGCGTATAATGACAACAAAAGATTCGGGTCTCTCGAAGATGGTGATATCGAAGAGGGTATGAATGTCGCCTCCAAGATTGGAGATGACTATCTGCAAAAGAAGGCCAGAGGCTACTCTGTCCCTGATTCCTTCAACCATGGAACATCAGTTCAGCGCATGAGATGGCTGAAAAAAGGACTTTCGACAGGAGATATTAATCAAGGTGATACTTTTTCTCCAAGATATTCTTCTCTGTAATATGTTTGGAATCATTTTTGCTTAAGCAAGGAGGCCTTTACGGCTAAAATTTACATTATTAATGAATAATATGAAAAGAGATTTTTTATTGATTTTGTCACTTTTTGCGACCCTTTCGTGTACTAAAGTTACGCCTGAAAAGCGCATAGAGACGATTTACAACTATTTTGACAACGAAAATACGACAGCTCTTTCAACACTTGAGACTGTAAGCAATAACTACC
>JAQUYF010000032.1 GCA_028691975.1 Bacteroidales bacterium
GGCTTGAAGCTGCGCAGAAGATTGTCTCAGACAGAAGTGACATTGAAGTCTATCTCGTTTACGGGGCACAGGATGATATGAAAAGTTGGCAAACGGACAGCATCATGACAACCACAGAGATAAATAATGAATAAACATACAACGAAATGGAAAGAAGAGAATTTCTCAAAACTACTGCTATCGGAGTAGCAGCCCTCGGAATAGGTGTTTATGGCGGGCATAAACTCACTGTAAACCACCCTTTTGAAACCATCATCAAAAATGGTGTAATCTATACGGGAGATGGCAAAGCACCCATTAAAGGAGATATCGGGATCAGGGATGGCAAGATTGCGGCTATCGGACAACTCGGAGAGAGTGCCGATGTGATAATTGACGCTAAGGGTCTTGCCGTATCACCAGGATTCATTGATATCCATACCCACAGCGATACCAACTACTTTGACGCACCAAAAGGTGACAGCCGCATCTTTCAGGGAATCACCACCGAAATGGGCGGAAACTGCGGAGACTCTCCTTTTCCATATTCAGATTCATACTATGCCTCTAAAAAGGATACATTGAGGCACGGATATCCATTCTGGCAAGATGTTGAAGGATTTTACGATGCCCTCGGCAAACAGGGGATCGGCCTGAACTACTGCTCCCTTTCGGGGCAGGGACAGCTTCGTTCCGCAGTAATCGGAGACAACAATGTCCCTGCCACTCCCGAAACGCTGAAGAAGATGTGTGAAATCCTTGATCATGAGCTGGAAATGGGCTGTATGGGCATATCATGCGGTCTGGAATATACACCAAGTTCATACGCTTCGGATGAAGAGATCGCAGAACTTTGCAAGGTTGTAGCAAAGCACAACGGTATCTTTGCCATCCACATGAGGAATGAGGACGACTTTGTGGAAGAAGCGCTGCATGAGGCAATTAAAATTGCAAGAGATGCAAATGTAAGGCTTCAGGTATCTCACTTGAAGGCCCAAAACGCCAACAATTGGTATAAGGCTCCAAATTTACTCCGCATCATTGACCAGGCTAAGGCCTCAGGAGTCGATATTGCCTTTGACCGCTATCCATACGTGGCTTTCTCTACGGGATTAAGCACATTTATTCCTACCAATGACAGGCAAGGCTCTACCGAAGATATTTTGGCACGCCTTAATGATCCTGAAAAGTCCGATGAGATCGGGAAATATGCCGAAAGTCGTATCAAGAGATTGGGCGGACCTCAGAATGTGCTGATTGCCAGCTGTTCGGCAGAGGAAAACAGCCAATATTCCGGCAAAAATATAGCTCAGTGCTGTGAAATTTCTGGAATGGATGTATGGCCGATGATCAGACATCTGCTCATTTCCGAGAGACTCGGTATCCAAATGGCAGGATTTGCAATGAAAGAGGAAAATCTGAAAATGCTCTATGCGCACCCACTCTCAATGCCTGCGTCAGACGGAAGTGTATATTCTCCCGAAGGACCTCTCGGTAAAAGTATTCCGCACCCACGTTCGTACGGTACATTCCCTACATTCTTTGAAAAGTACGTCAGAGGAGAGAAAGTATGTGATTTGACAACAGGTATTTACAAATGTACAGCCTTGCCGGCCTCACGTATGGGACTCAAAGACAGAGGGCTGCTTATTCCTTCATACTGTGCTGACATTGTGGTCTTTAACCCTGATACCATTGCTGACAGGTCAACTTATGACAAACCGCATCAATTCCCGGCAGGCATCGAACACGTGTTTGTCAACGGTGTATGGACCATCAAGAATGGCGCACACACCGGTGCTCTCGCAGGAAAAGTGCTGTTACACTAATTATTTAAACCTTGAAAAGAAGTCGTTGCCTTTATCATCAACAAGGATAAAGGCAGGGAAGTCTTTGACTTCTATTTGCCAGATTGCCTCCATTCCAAGTTCAGGATATTCAAGGCACTTGACACTCTTTATGTTGTTCTGTGCCAAAATAGCGGCAGGCCCTCCGATTGAACCGAGATAAAAGCCTCCGTGCTTCTTACAGGCATCCGTTACCTGACTGCTTCTATTGCCCTTGGCGATCATTATCATGCTTCCCCCATTTTCTTGAAACAGGTCGACATAACTGTCCATACGCCCTGCCGTTGTCGGACCGAATGAGCCTGAAGCCATACCTTCGGGCGTTTTGGCCGGACCGGCATAGTAAATAGGGTGATCCTTCATATACTGCGGCAGACCTTCTCCCCTTTGAATCCTCTCTTTGAGCTTTGCGTGAGCTATATCCCGTCCGACAATTATAGTCCCGTCAAGTAGCAAAAAAGTCGAAACAGGGTACTTACTCAGATCGTCAAGCACTTCATTTACAGGACGATTAAGATCGATATGCACCCCTGAAGAGAGTGCACTCCCCGTACGATACTTCTCCGGTACAAGACGGATAGGATCAGTATCTAGTTTCTCAATCCAGATACCGTCCTTATTGATTTTTGCTTTAACGTTACGGTCGGCACTGCATGAAACCCCAAGGCCGACAGGGCATGAAGCACCATGCCGCGGCAGGCGAATAACCCTGACATCGTGAGCAAAGTACTTGCCACCGAACTGAGCCCCTATTCCGGTATTCTGAGCCTCTTTGAGCAGTCTCTCTTCAAGTTCGATATCCCTAAAGGCTCTCCCAAGTTCATTACCTGAGACAGGCAGATCGTCATAATATTTTGCGGAAGCTAACTTGACTGTCTTCAGATTCATTTCTGCCGAAGTACCTCCTATCACAAAAGCGATGTGATATGGGGGACAAGCTGCCGTACCGAGTGTTTTCATCTTCTCTACGAGAAACGGGATAAGCCTGTCAGGGGTCAAGAGTGCCTTCGTCTCCTGATACAGGTAAGTCTTATTAGCCGATCCGCCTCCCTTTGCAATGAAAAGAAATTTGTACTCATCTCCGTCCGTTGAATAAATGTCCACCTGAGCAGGCAGATTGTTGCCTGTGTTCTTTTCAGTGTACATATCCATGGCAACTGTCTGAGAATAGCGGAGATTGTCCGTTGTGTACGTATCATAGACTCCATGATACAGTGACTCTTCGTCACCTCCGCCGCTCCAGACTCTTTCTCCTTTCTTTGCAACAATTATAGCCGTACCGGTATCCTGGCAAAACGGTAAACGTGCCTTTGATGCCACATCGGCATTGAGCAGCATTGTAAGAGCTACCGCACGATCGTTGTCACTTGCTTCAGGATCTCTCAATATCTTTGCGACCATCTCATTGTGAGCAGGTCTAAGCATAAATGAAACATCATGCATCGCCTGGCGTGCTACAAGTCTCAATCCGGCCTGATCAACCTTCAAGATCTGACGACCTTCAAATTCTCCGGTAGATACGTAATCTTTTGTGACTAATCTGTATTCTGTCTTGTCTTCTCCCATGGGAAACATTTGCTGATATATAAATTCCATACTACTTGCCTCCGTTTTCCATCAAATATACTTTCATAAATTTATTCAAATCTCCATCCAATACTCCCTGAGTATCAGATGTTTCATAATTAGTTCTAAGATCTTTTACCATCTTGTACGGGTGCAGGACATAACTTCTGATCTGCGAGCCCCACTCAATCTTTTTCTTCTGTCCCTCAAGTTCAGCCTGCTTCTCCTGCCTCTTCTTCAACTCCAGGTCATACAAGTGTGACTTCAAGATACGCAAGGCATTCTGACGATTGTCGAGTTGTGAACGTGTCTCTGTGTTTTCAACTACTATTCCGGTAGGAATATGCCGCACACGGACTCCCGTCTCAACCTTATTGACATTTTGTCCTCCTGCACCGGAAGAACGGTATGTATCCCACTCCAAGTCTGCAGGATTAATCTCTATCTCTATGGAGTCATCAACAAGAGGATAAACAAATACTGAAGAAAATGTGGTTTGTCGCTTACCCTGTGCATTGAAAGGTGAAATTCTGACAAGTCGATGAACGCCGCTTTCGGCCTTTAAATAACCGTAGGCATACTCCCCTTCAAACTCTATCGTAACCGATTTGATACCGGCCTCATCGCCATCCAAAAGTTCCGTAACATGGACTTTGTAGCCATTACGCTCACCCCAGCGAATATACATTCGCATAAGCATGGCTGACCAGTCATTGCTCTCTGTCCCTCCTGCACCCGAATTAATTTTCAGCAAAGCTCCAAGATTATCACCCTCCCCTCCCAACATATTTCTTAGTTCAAGTGCATCTATCTTTTCTTCAAGTACCTGAAAAGCAGCATCGGCATCTTTTTCAGCATCCGGTCCGAAATCCGCAAGCACTTTCAAGTCATTTAAAAGGGCTGATACCTCTTCGTAACCGTCTATCCAGAATTTAAGGCCCGCAATCTCTTTCAGCGATATCTTTGCGGACTTAGGGTCGTCCCAGAAGTCCGCGGCCAATGTCTTTTCATGTTCAGCTGATAGCTTTTCCCTCTTGGCAGGGATGTCAAAGACACCTCCCCAACGTCTCTATCCGCTGTTTCAATTCTTTAATTTGATCTGATGTTATCATATATCTGTTTGATTAAGTCATAGTTGTAGCCTCTGCCCGTCAAGTACCTGAACAGCTTCACTTTCTTTATCTGCTCATCACCCTCCCCACTCAGAGCTTTCATCTTCGCAAGCATGAGAGATGTAAGCTTTTTCCGCGCAGCCTCAGAGTCTATTGATGATATCGCCTCGGTTATCACTTCCGGAGCTATTTTTTTCTGACTCAAAGCTACTCTGATTTTCATTTCGCCCCATCCCTGGAGAGAACTTTTATCTCTTGCAAATGCCTTGGCATAGCGGTGCTCGTTTATAAAGTCATTCTCACACAGTGTATCTATCACTTTCGCGGCATCGGAGGCATCAAGAGATTCGACTTTCTTTAGGACGTCGCTTTTGCAGTGTTCGCTCATACTGCAAAGTCTCATCATTTTAGCCAATATCAGTTCGTATTCCATAACTGCCGTTAAAATGAGTATCCGAAATTAAGGTAAACTCCCAATTTGCTCGTATAATCGGACCAATGCACATTAAGCGAGATGGGACCCACAATAGAATCATACGAGTACCCAAGCCTTACCCCAAACAGCCCACGCTGAGACAGTAAGTCATTTAGTCCCTCATGATCCATCGCATAACTTGCCGTTGCAAAGAGGTAATGATCTTTAGCCACCATAACGCGGGCATCAAGGGAAGCTGCCGTCAATATGTTTTTGAAGGCATAAGAGTGATTATACCCGACGAAAGGGATCTGCTGCTCCAAATATCTGCCATACTCGTAACCTCCCATCAGGTTCATGTACGGAATAGGAATATTACCGCCTATAAGTGATCGGTTGTATATCGTAGGAATAAATGCAAGCCTCTTCGATACCTGAATAACTCCTGAAACGTACACATTGAGTGCGCCAAAAGAATTATGTTCCGGCTTCAACCAGTTGAAATAGTGAGAATAGCCCGCATTAAATGAAAAACCGCCTGTCGGAAAGTACTCTTTGTCATATCTATCGACCTGCGCATTGATAAAGGCGCTTATAAAATTGTTGCGGGTCATATCCGGATCATATATTGAAAGAGATTCGAACCCTGTCAAATCATAGCGGTACTGAAAGGACTCAATCCTCATTCCTATCTCTGTGTGCATACTTTTGAACCGTCTGGATGAGAATCCCACATCGAAGGTATATTTGTTGAACGCAATATCGTTGGATCGAAGCCCGCTGTTGAATATATTCAGGTCAGTACTCCTAAAAGAGAGATTGCTCTTGAACTGTACCTGACCCCTGAAGGCATACGTATAATTCGCTTTCAGAGATGTATTGTATGCAAGCTTGCCCGTAATGGAATACTTTGAACCGTAAAGTGCCCTGTTGTTGAAACTTAGATCAAGCAGCACGGCAGCAACTTCTTCGCTGTCAAATCTCAACCCGATACCCAGCCTGGATGTTCGTCCCTGGACAAAATGAATTTCCATATTATATGGACTCTCCTGCCCCCTGAGCAAGTATGTAACAGACGAGAATGCATCGGTATTGTAAAATTCGGCAATGGCATCATCAATGTCCTTTCCCGTCACTCTGGCTCCTGTTTTAAGCTTACTGTGGCCAAGCAACCATTGAGCATCACGAAGCGACAGCCCGTAATTGGAAACAGATCCGAGAGTAATAGTATCCTGATCAATATGAATAGCCTTATTATATGGATGTCTGATGTATTTCGGCCCGACAAGACTCTCATCTTCCTCCTTTTGTGCCATGTCAAGTTCGTATTTCAGCCGCTTCAACTCGAGATCTTTCTCCCTTGCCGCCTTCTCGCCGTTGTCAATGAGCACACGAAGACTCTTGGTATCAAAACTCATGGTAGAATAGCCCTTTACACTTGGAGCAATAAGCAAATCAGTCATACTGAGGGCATCATCATACTTCTCCTGCATATAGAGGTTAAGTATTTCTCCAAGCATGTCACCGATATTGTTAATGGATATATCTTCCTGACTTACTTTCTCTTCCTGTCCCAATTTGGAGCCGATGATAATATCCGCACCCATAGCCTTAGCCACGTCCACAGGATAATTGTTTTTAGCACCGCCATCCACAAGTACCATTCCGTTAAGCTCCACCGGGGCGAAATAGCCGGGGATAGCCATAGACGATCTGATAGCCTGTACGAAATTGCCGCTATGGAAGACTACCTCTTTTTTAGAGATAAGGTCAACGGCCACGCAGGCAAACGGGATAGGCATATTATTGAAGTCCAGTGAGTCTTGATATCCTACAGATAATCTGGTAAATAAGTTATAGATATTCTGCCCGCTGATAACTGCCATAGGAATTCTACTCAGCAATGCTCCTCCTGAAGGAGGAGCAGGTCCTTTCTTAGGCCCTCTCTTCACATTCGGAACATATTCAGCATCCGGCCGTCCCATGGCTCCCATACCAAACGGTAGTTTCAGCAAGAACTTGTCATCATACCGCTTCTGCTCAAACGACACCTCCGTGCGAGGCACTTTGTCAGACATAACTACCTCCCAATCCTGCGCCATAATGAGAGAGTCAAGCTCATCCGCCGAATAACCGATGGCATACAGACCTCCCACTATCGCACCCATGCTTGTCCCGACTATATAGTCAATGGGTATATGATTCTCTTCCAGTACTTTGAGGACTCCTACATGAGCCGCTCCCTTTGCGCCCCCACCACACAACACAACCCCTACTTTCGGCCTTTCAGCTGAAAGTGGCAATGAGAATACCAGTAAAAGTAGCAGTGTTGCGGTTAAGGACTTCATTCTACAAAGATAGCATTATTTCTTTAATCCCTTACCTGCCAACAGTCCGCATGCGGCCAAAATATCTTCACCCCGCGAGGCTCTGAGAGTTGTAGTAATCCCACCATTATTAAGCCGCTGCTTGAAAGATTCAATTATCTGCATCGCAGAAGGTTGATAAGGAGAGTCCGGAATAGCATGGAAGCGAATCAGATTGATCCTGCATTCCAAACCACGCAGTAATCTAAGCAACGTATCCGCATGACGTTTGGAGTCATTGACTCCGGCAAACATAATATACTCGAAACTAACCCTGCGCTGCCCTGAAAAGTCGTATTGCCTGATCAGATCCACCACTTCTGCTATCTTGTAACGGTTCTGTACCGGCATCATGGCAGCCCTTTCCCCATCGAAAGGGTTGTGCAGACTGACTGCAAGATGACATCTGCTCTCTTCGAGAAATGCCTTAAGTGCAGGGATAACTCCCACTGTTGAGATGGTTATTCTTTTGGGACTCCAGCCGAAACCCCAGTCGGAAGTGATAATTTCAAGCGCCGTGCGAACATTATCCCAATTATCAAGAGGTTCCCCCATTCCCATGAAAACGGCATTTGTCAGCTCGGCTGACTCATCTATCTCCATAAACTGTGAAATAATGTCACCGCTGTCAAGATCACCGTGATATCCTCCTCTTCCCGTCATACAAAACTTACAACCCATCTTGCAACCCACCTGAGTCGAAACACATATCGTAGCCCTGTCAAGCTCCTGCTCCACGCCGCTATCATACTGAGGTATCATAACAGTCTCTATATACTCACCCCGTTTACGTGTCGGAAAAAGATATTTTTTGGTCCCGTCAGTGGAAATCTGCCTGTCCGTATATGCAGTCCGACCTATCTCGTACTTATCGCTCAGTTGCTCTCTGGCCGCCTTAGAGAGATTAGTCATCTCATCAATGGATGTAACACGTTTGTTATAAATCCACTGCGCTATCTGTTTGGCCGAAAAGGAAGGGAGAGAAAGCGAGTCTGTAACCATTCTCAACTGTGATAATGTCTTGCCTAACAACTTCTCTTTCATAGTGTCTGATTTTGTCCGCAAATTTAAGATAAAAAGGGATGTATTCCCATAAAAATAGAGTATATTTGCGAGGTTAAAGGGATAAAAAAAGAGCGATTATTTAACACATTTAAAATTATCAAATTATGGCTAAAGAACAAGAAGAAGGCACTGAAAAGAAGACATCCGACAAGAACTTAGAGAAGTTGAAGGCTTTGCAGGCCACTATCGACAAGATAGAGAAGGATTTCGGGAAAGGGACAATTATGAAGATGGGAGACCAGCCTGTTTGGGAAGTTTCTACAATCGCAACCGGATCTATTGCATTGGATCACGCACTCGGCATAGGAGGATATCCCCGCGGCAGAGTTATTGAGATTTACGGACCGGAGTCAAGCGGTAAGACTACTTTGGCAATCCATGCTATCGCAGAGGCACAAAAGGCAGGAGGAATTGCTGCAATTATTGATGCAGAGCACGCCTTTGACCGTACATACGCCAAAAACCTTGGGGTTAATGTCGATACCCTGCTGATATCGCAGCCTGACAATGGTGAGCAGGCACTGGAAATTGCCGACAATCTTATCCGATCCGGAGCTATTGATATTGTCGTCATCGATTCCGTTGCAGCACTGACTCCAAAGGCTGAGATTGAGGGAGAGATGGGTGAGAACAAGTTGGGTTTGCAGGCCCGTCTGATGAGCCAGGCTCTGCGTAAATTGACCGCAAACATTTCCAAGACCAATACCTGCTGCATATTTATCAACCAGTTGCGTGAAAAGATCGGCATCATGTTCGGTAACCCTGAGACGACTACGGGCGGCAACGCTCTGAAGTTCTATGCTTCAGTTCGTATTGACGTACGCCGCGTTACTCAGCTTAAAGATGGCGAAGAAGCTACCGGTAACAGGACTCGCGCAAAGATTGTTAAAAACAAAATGGCACCTCCTTTCAAGAAAGCAGAGTTTGACATTGTCTTTGGAGAGGGGATTTCCCGCATAGGAGAGATCGTCGATCTTGGTGTTGAGTTTGACATCATCAAAAAGAGCGGCTCTTGGTTTAGCTATGCCGATGCAAAGCTTGCACAGGGACGAGATGCTGTAAAAGTCTTACTGCATGACAATCCCCAGCTTGCTGAAGAGATCGAGGCTAAGATCAGAGAAAAATTAAAAGAAATTAAAGATTAATCATTGTTTTTAGATATGGGAAAGATTATTTTAACCGGTGACAGACCTACCGGCAGGTTGCATATTGGACACTATGTAGGATCATTAAAGCGTAGAGTTGAGTTGCAGAACAGTGGTGAGTACGACAGGATTTTTATCATGATTGCCGACGCTCAGGCCCTTACGGATAATGCAGATAATCCCGAAAAAGTACGTCAAAACATCATTGAAGTGGCTTTGGACTATCTTGCATGCGGTCTTGATCCGACCAAATCCACATTGTTTATCCAATCTCAGGTGAGTGAGTTGTGCGAGTTGACTTTCTTTTACATGAATCTCGTGACCGTATCGCGCCTGCAGCGCAATCCTACAGTAAAAAGTGAGATCCAGATGCGTAACTTTGAAAGCAGTATTCCTGTCGGATTTTTCACATATCCTATCAGTCAGGCTTCTGATATTACAGCATTCAAGGCAACCACGGTACCTGTCGGAGAAGATCAGGAGCCAATGATTGAGCAAACCAGAGAGATCGTACGCAAGTTCAACTCAATTTACGGCGAAACTCTCGTCGAGCCTGATATCCTGCTTCCTGACAATAAGGTTTGCCTGAGACTTCCCGGTACTGACGGCAAAGCCAAAATGAGCAAGTCGCTTGGCAATTGCATCTACCTTGCGGAGGAGCCGGAGGAGATTCGCAAGAAAGTAATGAGTATGTACACTGACCCTGACCACATTAAGGTGGAAGATCCGGGCAAGGTTGAGGGCAATACCGTCTTTACATATCTTGATGCTTTTTGCAGGCCTGAACACTTCGGCAAATACCTTCCGGACTATCAATCTCTTGATGAACTGAAAGCTCACTATATGAAAGGAGGTCTCGGTGATGTTAAGGTTAAGAAATTTCTCAACGCAGTACTGCAGGAGGAGTTGGAGCCTATACGTAATCGCCGAAAAGAGTTCCAAAAAGATATTCCGTACGTATATCAAGTCCTGAAGCAAGGCAGTATGGAAGCTCAAAAAGCTGCCGCTCAAACACTTGCGGATGTAAAAAGCGCTATGAAGATCAACTATTTCGACGATGTTGACCTCATCTCGGCACAATCGGAAAAGTACAGATAATATGCCCTGACAGATTACTTCTTGACAAACTCTACTCGACGATTTTTAGCACGACCTTCGTCGGTACTGTTGTCGGCAAGCGGAGAGTTCTGACCCTTACCGGAACTTGTCAAACGATCGGAAGAGATACCCATCTCTACAAGTTTGTCAACGATAGCCTTCGAGCGAGACTCTGAAAGAGCCTGGTTGGAAGTTGCACTGCCGGTATTGTCGGTATGTCCTTCAACTGAGAATTTCAAGTCGGGGTTTTCTGTCATCAGTGTGACAATACGATTGATTTCTCCCATAGATTCAGGCTTGATGATACTCTTGCCGGTATCGAAAGTGATGCCGTAAGTAATAAATTTGCCATCGGAAATCATACGGTCGTAGAGAGGAACAGCACCTTTAGCTATCTTAATATTTTTAATATTCATATTTCCACTTCCGTCAAAGCCTCCCCATTCATAGTTTTGAACAGAAAACCATCCAACTCTCTTTGCATTCGGAATACTTACTATACGTACACCATTAAAATAAAATTTTAAAGCTCGTTTATTAAACGAAAGAGCGAAGTGATTCCAGCCGGCAGGAAGAACAATATTATCCTTAGTTCCAGTGATATATTCGCTATTTTCTCCCGGCTTTGTAACCTGCCAACGGACATTACTGTCAGAGTTACCACCAGAATTCATTACTTCAATTATCCAAGTCCCGTCACTCATTGAATCATAAAAATATATATCTAATCCCGTATCTTTCCTGTCACTATTTGAAGTTTCAGGTTTCCAGAAATCCAATTCAAGCGTAAATACCTCAGGCAGATAACTCTTCGAATTCTCCATCAGCGGACATATTTTGGAACCTTCCTCTACAAAGTTGATACATTCCTGCCCATTAATTTTGACCATTTCTACACTTCCGGAGATTAAATCCCACTGACTTGGGAACTCGCCAAGCTTTTCATTCGCCTGATTGTCTTCGAAGAAGACTTCGTCTCCCGCAACAAAATCGCATTTGGCGTATGTCATTTCAATCTGACTTTGCTGAGGAGCGACGGGAGTCGAAGAAGGTGCCGACACGGCAGCCCCGTTATCATCACCCGTAATATCCCAACTGTCATACTTCAGGCTCTTATTCGCAGCTCTGCGCTCTGCATTGATGGCAGCATAATCAACCTTTTGTGTGCTTTTCTTAGTTGTTTCTTCCTCTTCTTCGTCATCATCGTTATTTTTGTTTATGCTGTCGGTGATAGCCTTATCGGCCTTATCTACTGCATTTGACACATGCTCCTCAACTTTCTCTTCAACTTTTTTCTCAACAGTCCTTTCCACAGCTCTTTCAGCAGCCTTTTTTGCTTTCTGACCCAAACTTCTCAAAATCTGGGCATCTGCCGTAACAAATGTTACAGCAACGGCCAATATCATAACAAGTAATCTTTTCATCGTATTTTAAATTAAGTACGCCTGAGCGTTGTTATTATTCATATTTGGTCAAGATCTGTGTGGAATTGATCCTGTTTTTAACGTAAGTCTCGATCTTAACGGCCCCTACCCCTCTTGCATACCATGTTTTGGTGGTAGTAGTACCTTTGATACCAAACACTCTTGACTCTGTTGTCTGCTTCACAACATAACATTTGAAAGTGCCGGCATCGGTAGTAATCTCCTCTCTATCAATCACTTCATTCTCTATAACAGTAACACTCGTAGATATTCCCTCAATTGATACTGTCATCTTGCCGAGATCGAGCAGCATCCCGACTGCAAGTCGTGAGGGCAAAGTAATCTTGTCGCCTGAAACGTCGATATTGATGCCGGAATATCCGCCAACATTGGCAGTAGCCTCACCATTGTTGTAGGTAATGGTAGATTCCATGGTTGACGTAATGCTATTGCGGCCCGCATCGAATATCTGATTGTCACAAGTGACGGATATGTCAGATCCGGAGCCGGTGACAGATTTGACAGTCGTTACTGAATACCCGGTCACATTGTCATCGGCATCGTAAGTAGTGTATTCCAACGTTTTACCTTGTGTAACACATCCATACGGACGCTGAGCAAAAGCCGAAAATGTCAGAATAGTCGTTAATAGAAATAAAATAATTCTCTTCATGTCGGTAAAAATTAAGTAACTGATACTTTTATCGAGGGATAAAGATAATAATAAATATTAACAACACCAAAAACAGGCTATCCAACCTGTGATCCGCTGATAACGCCTTCCTCCGGAGAAACAAGTCTCATCTTGCCATCCTCTTGCTTTGCCATAAGAATCATGCCCTTTGACTCAATACCACGAATGACCCGCGGCTGCAAATTGGCAAGTATGCAAATCTGCTTTCCAACCATCTGCTCCGGAGTATAATACTCAGCAATACCTGAAACAATTACCCTGACATCCAGACCTGTATCAATGCGTAATTTTAACAGTTTGTCAGTTTTCGGTACCCTTTCAGCCTCAATAACTTTGGCTGTACGTATATCCATTTTTGAGAAATCTTCAAATGTGCACGACTCTTTTGCGGAAGCAATCTGAGTACCGCGTGCCGCATCTGCCGCAGCCTTATTGGCAGCCTTTTCAGCATTTAACTTAGCGAGCTGAGCGTCAATCTGCTCATCTTCCACTTTACTGAACAGAAGTTCGGCAGCATTGAGAATATGACCTGCGGACAAAATTTCTGCGGAGCCTAAGTCATCCCAAGTCAATTTTCTTCCGATAGCCTCGATATTCAAAATTCTGTTTAACCTGTCTGCAGAGAAAGGAAGGAACGGAGCAAAAGCTACTGCAAGGTCGGCACATATCTGCAGAGATACATTCAAGATGGAAGCAGTACGCTCCATATCACTCTTAGCAACCTTCCAAGGTTCCGTATCGGTAAGATATTTATTCCCCAAACGGGCAAGATTCATAGCCTCTTTAAGCGCCTCGCGGAACTTATAATGCTCTATGTTGTCTTCAATCGCAGCTTTTATAGCCGGAATCTGGCCCAAAGTATCCGTATCAATTTGTTCCGGCTTCTTATTTTGAGGCACCTTACCATCAAAATATTTGTGAGTCAAAACAACAGCTCTGTTGACAAAATTGCCGAAGATAGCCACAAGTTCGCTATTGTTACGAGTCTGGAAATCTTTCCATGTAAAGTCATTATCCTTAGTCTCAGGGGCATTGGCGCAAAGTACATAGCGAAGTACATCCTGCTGACCGGGGAAGTCTGCAAGGTATTCATGCAGCCAGACAGCCCAATTTCTTGAGGTAGAGATCTTGTCTCCTTCAAGATTGAGAAACTCATTGGCAGGCACATTTTCGGGAAGGATAAAACCGTCACCGTAAGCCTTTAGCATAGACGGAAATACAATGCAGTGGAATACTATATTGTCCTTACCGATGAAGTGAACCATCTTTGTATCCGGACTCTTCCACCACTTCTCCCACTGATCAGGAATCAACTCTATGGTATTTGAAATATATCCAATAGGTGCATCAAACCACACGTAAAGCACCTTACCTTCAGCTCCTTCCACCGGCACGGGAACGCCCCAGTCCAAATCACGACTCACAGCCCGCGGCTGCAAACCGCCATCAAGCCAGGACTTGCACTGTCCATAAACATTCGGTTTCCACTCTTTGTGCTCCTCGAGTATCCACTGCTTCAACCATGGTTCGTACTGATCCAATGGAAGATACCAATGTTTGGTCTTCTTCTTGACAGGGAGTGACCCACTGATAGAAGAATGAGGATTAATCAGCTCATCAGGACTGAGAGTACTTCCACACTTCTCACACTGGTCACCATAAGCACCCTCGGCACCACATTTAGGGCAAGTCCCTACAATATATCTATCTGCTAGAAATGTCTTAGCCTGTTCATCATAATACTGCTCACTCTCCTTCTCTATAAACTTGCCTTCATCATATAACTTGCGAAAAAACTCGGAAGCAGTCTTATAATGTATCTTTGAACTTGTACGTGAGTAAATATCAAAGCCAATTCCAAATTGTGCAAAAGAGTCCTTTATAATCGTGTGGTACTTATCCACAACATCCTGTGGAGAGCACCCCAGCTGCCTGGCTTTAATAGTGATAGGAACACCGTGTTCATCTGAACCGCAAATAAAAAGCACTTCGCGACCGCGCATTCGCAAATACCTTACATAAATATCGGCAGGGACATAAACACCGGCTAAATGGCCGATATGAACCGGTCCGTTAGCATAAGGCAGGGCACAGGTAACAAGAGTTCTTTTGTAATTGTTGTTCATCGTATAGAATATTTAATGATTTAGCCTGCAAAGATAAGTAATTAGTACTTATTTAGCTCTTGGGTGAACGCGTTTTTTACCTTGTTGAGCATCTGAAGTGTCTTGAGAAGCTCAAATTGACGCTGAGTATCGCCCTCTTTTGCAGCTTCGGCTATCTGCCTGGCTGTAACATTGCAGGCCTGTTCTGTGTAGCGAAGCCTATAGAGAATCACCGCCTTCGGGACAGTAATGCCCAACATTTGATCCTCCGGCACAATAGCCTCAAGGTAACCTTTGACAGTTAGAGGATGGCTTTCGCACAGCATATCCATGACAGTTTGCGCAATCTGCTGATTCTCATCCGTAGAGAAACGTCTTACCACTAACTTTTGATTCTGTTCACAGTCACTGTCGGTCAACGTAGCAATATAAGCTACAGCCTGTTCATATATCTCTTTGTAAAGTTGATTACTGAATTCAAGGCCATCTTCCTCTAAAGCAGAGACGATATATCTTACTACGGAAACCTCTTCTTTTTTAGCTGCTCCATAAATCATATTCTCCTCAAAATGGATAGGATAGCACCCGAATTTAATAATATAATATATCAACTCTTTTTCCGGAACGGAGAGAAATGTGTTGGAAATTGCATATTGTGAGGCACCAAAAGATGCATCGCCGGCCGCCTCTTCTGAAGCAGGAATATATTCCTCTCCGGCAGGTAGCTGCTGTGCCTCCTGTTGGGATCCGATCATCTCCTCAGAGCTCTTCTGCCACCTTTTCTTTTTGGCTCTCAACTCTTTTATTTTCTGTAAAACAGTATCTATTTTCTGGTCAAATCGCTCAGACACCATCTCTACATATACGTTCCGAAGCACAGGATCCTGAATCACAGCTACACTTGATATAATATCATTTATCAACTGAGCCTTCTTGAGCGGGTCATTGGCCATATCTTTAGAGAGCAACTCACTCTTATAGGTAATAAAGTCACACTCTTCACGGCTGATATAATCCTCTATCTCATCTTTCGTATGAGCCTTCGCAAATGAGTCCGGATCGTCTTCCGGAGGCAGCAAGACCACTTTTACGAACATCCCGGCCTCCAGCACGAGATCAATCCCGCGTATTGAAGCTTTAATTCCGGCCGCATCGCCGTCATAAATGATGGTTATCTTATCCGTAAAACGTTTTATCAGACGAATCTGCTCTACCGTCAGTGAAGTCCCCGAAGAAGCCACGACATTCTCAATTCCGGACTGGTGCATTGAGATCACATCCGTATATCCTTCAACCAGATAGCACTTATCATTCTTGGCAATAGCACTCTTGGCGAAATAAATGCCGTACAGTGAGCGACTTTTATTATATATCTCTGTCTCCGGAGAATTTACATACTTCGCGATACTCTTGTCTGTCCTTAATGTTCGCCCGCCAAATGCAATGACTCTTCCGCTTACCGATTGTATCGGAAACATTACCCTTTCGTAAAACCTGTCCGCCAGGTCTCCGTTGTCCCGTTCAACTGTAAGTCCCGTACCGACCAGATACTCCTTTTTGTACCCCTTTTTCAAGGCACTGTCCGTAAATGGAGCTGAATTGCCGACAGCATAACCGAGACCGAATTTACGAATAGTCGCCTCCGAAAACTTACGCTCCCTGAAGTACGAAAGTCCTATAGCTCTACCATGCTCATTGCTCCACAGAAGCTCCTCATAGTACTTCTGAGCATACTCGGAGACAGCCAGCAGGCTCTCATTCTTGAGACGGTTGGCTATATCTTCAGCACTCTCTTCCTTCTCCACTACCTCAATGCCATATTTTTTTGCAAGATATTTCAGTGCTTCGGAATAACTCAGATGCTCATGCTCCATAACAAAGGAGAGGGCCGATCCTGCTTTGCCGCAGGAAAAACATTTGAAAATCCCCTTTGACGGAGAAACAGACATAGACGGGTTCTTATCCTGATGAAAAGGACAGAGCCCCAAATAGTTGGCGCCCCTTCTCTTAAGGGAGACAAAATCACCTATAACTTCTTCTATCCTTACGGCATCAAGGATTCTGTCTATCGTAGCCCTGTCGATCATACCGGCTACCTCCCCAACAACTCAAGCTCTTCTTTCGAATAAAGTAATAAATCGGCCACGTGGTCAAGCGCACTAATTGCCTTTCCGGCAAACGGAACTTTATCACGTAATATGTAAAGAAACGCTATGACAATAATCACTATCACCACTATCAGAATGACAGTTATCAATATCTGCAGCCACAAAGGTCTGGTCATACTCGACCTATCTGCTCTTATGAAATCATCATCATCGTCAAACATAGCGTCAGTATGCTTTGACTTTCTACCTGAATATCGTTTTGACGTCTCTCCGAAATCCACATCAAAGTCTTCGTCATCCTCTGTATCCCTCCTTGAACGTGCAGATTCACGTTTTTCCTCCGCAAGACGCTTCCTCTCCGCACGTTTCTCCTCCGCAAGACGCTCTTTCTCTTCCTGCTCCTTACGCCGTTCCTCCAACTTCTCTTCTGCAAGACGCTCTTTCTCTTCCTTCTCCAGTCGTTTTGCTTCCTGTATCTCCTGCTCAATACGCTCCTTCTCGGCACGAACCTCTTCTTTGTGCCGTTCCATATCAGCCTTCACCTCAAACGCACTCTTCTTCGCCGGCTTATCACTGTCATCACGGTCTGAACTGCTTCTCTTACTTCTTCTCCATAGACTTCTGGGCGTACTGTCCACTTCGTCATCAAAATCGTCATCAAAAGAGATGTTTTCTATTTCCTTCTCCATATATTTTGTATTCGGTTTATTTAAACTGTCGTTATCTTCCGGCTGAACGGGCGTGGCCGCCTCTTCATTTCCGGCTTTCTTATCCTCGTTTAACAATTTGATACATATCGGCTCAAGCCCCAATCCCTCCGGAAAAATATCCGGATCTTCATCTGAAATAAACACATAATCGTCTTGAGAAGTGGCTTTAATTGTCCCAAGCTCCGGCAATTTACATACTTTATCAATGCTAAGTTGAGAACAAATAGTTGAAACACAATCTGATACCTCTTTCTGAGACTGCTCCGTGGTCCATCCATTCTCTGTACTGATACAGTTAAACAAATCCATCCCCTCTTTTAAAGATACCTTACCTTTTCGAAAAATCAATCTTCGGTACGGTGGATTGATTGTTGTCCTTTTGTCTGAAAAACTTGCCGGCATCATCTCCGCAACAAATGTTCCCAAACCGGGAATATCTACCCTATCACTCTCGACAATCAGATGCTTAATACTCTTTGAAAAGAGACTGATTTCCATACTTAATAACAATAATGGTGCCCGAAACAGGACTCGAACCTGCACAGCCTTGCGGCTACTAGTCCCTGAAACTAGCGCGTCTACCAATTCCGCCATTCGGGCATGAGAGTGCAAAGGTATGCAAAATATTTGGAATCAATAAAAAAACATGACTGCATTGTTTGGTTTATGTAAAAACAAAAAAATATTTTGCACAAAACAAAATATACACTACATTTGCAGTCCCAAAAGAGAGATGCCCGAGAGCATTATCTCGATGGCAAATTAATTCCTCAATAGCTCAGTTGGTTAGAGCACCTGACTGTTAATCAGGGGGTCGTAGGTTCAAGTCCTACTTGAGGAGCGCTGACAATCAAGCACTTACATGGTTTTGTGGGTGCTTTCTTTTTTAAAGGGGAACACATTGGGAACGCGCTAAGTGAAAACAAGAGAGCTTTTTATCTTACACGAATAATATCCTCCCCTAATACATAGGAAATACTTGCAAGGGTGCGAATCGTAAAATTATGAGTCCCTCCCAGCCATCTCGAAACTTCTGCTTCATCTTTTCCCATCTTGGCAGCAAAATCTTTTTGTGTCATATTCTTTTTTTTTAGGATAGAATCAATCTTGTCTGCCACGTCAAAAGATAAACCCATCTGCTTCTTATCTTTATCGGGAATGCCGGAAACACATTGTTTGAATAATTGCTCTGTCGTGTTCATAATTGTGTCTGTTAGTTGTCAATTCCCTTAATATCAAATTCTTCTATTGTAAAAATGCCTTTTTTAAGGCCTACTTTAACCATTGATTCAAACTCCTGCAAGTCTATAACATAACCGCTCAATTCTTCGTTTTCGTTATATGTTTGTGCATTTTTCACACCTCCATTCCCCAGCACAAGTATAGTATCGGACATCCGCAAGCAAAATAAACGTAATTTGCCGGAATCAATAGGCAAGGCACATACGTTGTTGTTATATTTCCCCTCCGGTCTGAAATACCTTTCTAATACTCCATTTTCTAATATCCTCGTCAAAGCAAAGATGATTAGACGATAGTCCTTTATCAGCTTAGCATCGTCTTTATACTTCATCTGCATCAAAACAGATTGTATATAATACAGCCTTATCAGACTTATCAACTACTTGTAACTTAACTTGCTTATTCATATCTTTTCCTTACTTTGCAAAGGTAATTAAAATTGACTTATAATACAATTATTATAATTATTTCAATACATGAACAAGCTTGTTAACAGTGACAAAGTAGCTATAAACAAATTAATAAGTTCTTCTACAGCTAACGTACATACGGCACCGAATCCGTACTGAAAAGGATTGTAAATCTTGTAAGGCCGTCGGCAGCAGTTGAGAGAGAAAACTGAAAGCCGTGTTTGAGAAGAATATCGCGTATGACCGTCAAGCCTATGCCCTGTCCATTAACTTTTGTAGAGAAAAATGGGGTAAAAAGCTTTTCCGAAACCTCAGATGAGATACCTGTACCATTGTCAATTACAGTCATTGTGACTTTGCCTGCACCAAGTGCTGTCTCTATCGTGATAGTACCATTGTCATCAATTGATTCAGCAGCATTCTTTACAATATTGACGACCACCTGCTCCATAAGTACAGGGTCAATATTGACTTTCGGAAGTCCGTCTGACAGGTGTGTACTGAGGACAATCTTCTTTGACGAACATACAGATTCAAAAAATCTTATTCTGCCTGTGATAAAGTCATTGATTGAGAGCTTCTCAAGCTGCGGATCGGGAATCTTTACCACATTTGCAAAAGCGGTAATAAAATTGCTCAAACTTATACATCTGTCAGATGAGATCGAAAGCAGCTCTCGAATATCACCGATATCGGCAGCATGATCAACACTCGATTCACGCAAAAGCCCGTCCATCATCTCATTAACTGTATCTAACGAGGAAGATATACCGGCCATTGAATTGTTCACTTCGTGAGAAATCATTCTAATCACCTGACCATAAGCCTTTTTCTCCGCTCTAAGAACTTCTTGTGTCATCTTCTCTATAAGATAAAAAGTATGGCTGAAACCTCTGTCAAGAAAATATGCCCTTGTACATTTAAATATATTTCCATCATTGGTGCGAACACTGACAGACTCACCCTTATTTATCTCTGCAATAGCGGCAATGAGCTGATGTTCCCCTGTTTCCATTTGTGACAACTGGATAAATCTTCTGCCAATCAAGGCAGAATCATCTAATGCGAACATCTCGGATGCAGATGGATTGATGACAGAGATCTTCTCGTCAAAATCCATAATTATCACGCCCATCGGAGAAGATTTGACAAGCAGATCAAGAAAGTGATTCTGCTCTCGCACGTGAAGACGCTCATCCTTGAGCTGTTCCATCATTTTATTGAAGATATCTACTATGCGATCCGCATCCTTCTGCCCGACGTAGCCAAGCCTGGAGCTGAAATCCTGCTCACGCAACAGATCCATACCTCCTCCGATAATCTCAATAGGCTTTACTACCTTGCGATAAAGCACAAAAAGCATAACGAGCACTCCCACAATAAGCACTTCAGCTACAATGAAATACCAAGACAATCCCTGTCTGATGATGACAAATGTCAGAAATCCGAGACAGACGACCATAATGGCCGCTAACAACCCAAAATATCCCTTAGATTTCATTGATCCCGTATTTTTCCATTCGACGATAGAGGGCGGCACGACTCAGACCGAGCTCGCCGGCGGCCCTCGAAACATTACCGCCATGCTTTTCAAGAACTTCTACAACTTTTTCACGTTCAAGATCCTCCAGTGTACTTACTCCATGTCTGGAGGCAGACGAAGGGCCGTTAATCGCAATATATTGTGCTTCAAAATCTTCACGACCCAGCAGATGCTTTCCCGAAACAATCATTGTTCTCTCTACGAGATTCTTTAGTTCACGAACATTACCGGTAAAAGGCAGTTTCATCAGATAATCGACCGCATCCTGCGCAATGGCAGTATTAGCTTTAGACTGTTGAGCAAAGTGTTGCGCCAGCAGCGGGATATCTTCCCTTCTTTCGCGAAGCGGAGGTAACTGTATCGGTATCAGATTGATACGATAAAACAGGTCCTCTCTGAAAGTACGTTCAGCCACCATTGTGCCCAAATCTCGGTTTGTCGCACTTACAACACGCACATCCACCTTCCTTTGTTTGCTCTCACCAAGCACCTCAAATGTTTGATCTTGAAGCACTCGCAGCAATTTAACCTGACAACTCAGGTCCAAATCTCCTATCTCATCGAGAAAAATAGTCCCTTTGTCCGCAAGTGAAAATCGTCCCTGCCTGTCGGAATAAGCATCAGTAAATGCACCTTTCTTGTGCCCAAACATCTCGCTCTCAAAAAGGCTTTGACTGATACCTCCCAAATTTACTTTCACAAATGGAGATGCTGCGCGCAAACTGCAAAGGTGGATTGATTCTGCGATCAGCTCCTTACCGGTGCCGCTTTCACCTGTAATCAGCACTGAGGCATTGGTTTTAGCCACACGGCGAACTGTCTCAATAATATCTTTAATGACCTTACTTTGCCCTATTATCTTCTTAAATGCAGTATCTTCGCCGTCGCTCGGACTTTCAACCTCAATACCGGCCTTGTCTCCGAGAGCGATAGCAGTACGTATAGTGTTGAGCAACAGGATATTATTCCATGGCTTAGTAATAAAGTCAAAAGCTCCCGCCCTCATGCCTTCAACCGCTAACTGGATACTCCCCCATGCCGTCATAAGTATAACGGGGACCCTTGGGCAAAAAACTTTTACCTGCTTAAGCAGGACAATCCCCTCGTCTCCTGACGTAGTTAATGAGTAATTCATATCCATAAGTATCAACTGAGGCTCGTCGCTACGCACCACACCAATCGCCTCTTTCGGCGAAGAGACTGCAAGCGGTTCCATCCCTGCCCTCTTCAAAAGAAAGGTAAGAGACGACCTTATGGAAGCATCATCATCAACTATCAAAATCATAGCTTCAAAGGTACGTAAAATCCGCCAAACCTTAGACTAATCGAGAGTGATCTTTATGAGCAAAATATGGTCTTCTTTTATGACTGTATTATAGAGAGTGTTGTCTTTTACGTATAAAGGAAGGATATAGTAAGGCACACCGTCAATATCTACCGAAAAACCCATAGACTCTTCGCTGACGGCATGCCTGTGAATAATTCTATTCTATGTATTGATATCAAAGACATCATACCGGGGATATGCATCATAGTAGTATTGAACCAATGCATAATGGGTCATGTTCACTTTCTTAATACATTTCCCATCCTGAGAAAAAATAAAAATGGTACCATCCGTGGAATAGGCATATATCCTCCCCTCTGTCTCACCGAATATATAAAGATTAGATATCACCCCTGTTTCCGGCTCGGGGACAGAAATATCTGCGGTAATCTCATTAAGCGGCTTCTCAATAGCGTTTCCAATAGCTTTTTGGACTTTTAAAGTATGGACTGATGCAGTCTCTAAGGCACATGAAGAGAGGACTGCACACACTGCCCCAAAAAGTAAAAATGATTTTAATTTAGTGGGAGGGAGCGTTATTTTTAGCACAGTTACTCTCAACTACTTGTTGAAATATGGCTCCGAACATTACGTAGCCAAATTTAGACAAAACAGTAAGCTACCAATAGTTACAAAAAATGACATGTCGGCCAGCAGGTCCGGAGTGTTCCATCTGCCGATGCGTGGGTCGTACATTCGTGCGCCATAGTCCAATGTGCCAAGCAGGGTGCTGCTCAGAGTGTAGTTTTGCAACTCTTTACCGTTGTACAGGTATCGGTTCTTGTCAAGATTGCTGTCGCTGTATGCCGGTCCGAACGGATAGTAGTCTGTGGCCTGCAGTACAGTACCGCTGCCGTTAACTACTGCCCTTACACTGCCAAGATGATCGGTGATGTTGTACTGCTGAGTGTAGGTGCCGCTCTCGTTGGTCAGCCGGCCTTCAGGTGTCAGGCTGTAGTCTATTGTTCCATCTGCATGATAGACCATATCGCCACTGTAGTAGTTCTGCACAGTGCCGTTGAGCTTTGTTGCCAACTTATTGCCGCCTGCATCATAGATGTACGTCAGCACATCACTGCCTTTGGTGATGGTATATGGCATCTCGATTGGGTTGTAAGTTATCGTCATGCCCCTGATTCCGTCCGTAGTCACATTGCCTGCCGCATCGTATGCATAGCTCTTCGTACTTCCCGATACCGATATGCTGCTCAGTCGTTTGGTGCTTGCGTTGTAGCTGTAGCTAAAGCTCTCCGCTCTATCTCCTCCTCTTACCAGCGTCAATATATTGCCTATTGCATCGTATGTTATGCCGCTCTCACTGTTGCTGCCGCTGTGTGTACCTGATGTCAGTCGATTATAGATATCGTAGCTG
>JAQUYF010000091.1 GCA_028691975.1 Bacteroidales bacterium
ACCAAGATCCGACTTTTGCGTTTCGTTTATGACAGGGTAGATATTTACTCCAAGGCTCAACATGATTTTTGAAAAACTGTGACCTATTGCCAAGGCTCCGTACGGACCAATAGCATCAGCACGAAGGATTTCGCCATTTACTTCTTTTTCAGGGCTATATGTTAATATTCCGAGCCTGAAATCCATAAACCAACTATTTACATTTTTTGAAAAATAAACTCTTGGATTGAGATATAAGGGCACAGTATTGGCATCGTTGAAATATTGCAGCCATGCTGCTCCGACGCCAAGGTAGAAGTGTGAGGTCAGTTCTCTTCCGAAGTTGGCACCAATTTCAATTTGCTCTTTTCCCTGAACAAAAATATTTGGAACAAAAGCAACAGAGGCATTGATATCGCCACACCATTTGTTTTGTCTGATATTTGGCTGCGCCACCAATGATAACGAAAAGAACGTCAATAAGATAGCTATAATTATTTTTTTCATGATATATTGTTAATTAATTATTCGGTGAAAGGATCATATCTGCCCTAACTGTAGTCCATGGTTCTTGAGGTGATAAGATATTATCAACAAACCATCCATTATTCCCAGAAGAGTGTCCCCAATTCATATGGAAAGTAGCATTTGGAATTGAGTTATCATAATAGCTTTGATATTCATATTGAAGTGGCGGCTCAACAACTGACAGAACGAACAATTCAAAGTGATATTGAGTCACAGAATGATTATATCCGTCGCATACCCAAGCATGACGGTTACTAAAAATCCCATTTTGAGAACCAATCATATAGACAGGGAGTCCAGAAGATAACGCAGCCATTACCGGAGTAGTGGTATGGGAAAATATGTCCACATCATAACCATAATTATTACTTATGATATTACTTACTATTGGAGAAATAGTTGCCATAGACCAGTTTTCCGTTGGAAGGAGAATAACATCATCAAAAAGATCTTCTAAAAAGGCAGACAAACTTGGATTATATGTTGTTGCAGAATTAGGAATATTTGACCAAGAATATCTGCTTGGCCATTGATGGTACTTCATAATCTGACCAATAGCAATTGTAACGCACCCTGCCGGTGCATCAGTCATAAATATTCCAGACATTCCATAGTTATAGGGGTATCCCTGGTGCCAAGTACTGTACAGTAGTTGAGACACAGATGAATGAGTGGAGGTTGAAGAACGAATGATAATGGAATTATGCAAATAATCGTAATCTGGATTTGCGACTCCTTCTGCAATTTTGCACCAACTATCATATACTGAAGAAGAAAGTCCTTCTGGCCTTTCAGCTAAAGAAAAACAATTATATCCACATCCCTCCCAATATGAAACAAACGCACTTCTTACTGAAATAAGATCATCTGATTTTGTCATTGGTGGATAATCATTCGTTTTTTCATATTGTCTCCACATATCTCTAAATTGTGCTAAAAAATCCTTGTCAATGTTGTTATTATTTCGAAATATAGCTTCCTTATAGTGTTCGAGAAAGATAGACATTCCAGATTCCGGATCGTTATTAAATGAGCCATGTTCAACTTGTGCCAATATCGGATAGTAATTTTTGGATGCGGAGACAATCGTATATCCCTCGTTATTTTTGTAATTAACGGCATACATAAGAGAGTTGCCCTCTTTGTCTGATATTGTCACGACATCCTTTGTCTGTTTTAATGTATTGGACTTTGTAATTGGAGACTTAGCATTGAACAGAGTTGCAATATTTATTGCCTGCTCCGCGGTTATCGACATACCATTTTTGTCAATCTTTAGTTCTTCATTATTCGTTAATTTGTCAACATATTCTTCTGACGTTGCATATTCACTTTTAATTGTACAGCTTACCATACATATCAATGCGGCAGAAAGAATAATTGCACTAAAATTTTTATTCATATAATTGGTCTTATAAATTTATAAAAATATTCATCTCTAATGATGCTACCGGAGATGATTTCGGTAGCAAATAACAAGAAAAACAAATACTGTCCGTTTCATAGTAATATTCATTATATCATACAGTTTTTTATTGCGGTCTTTGCTCTAATAGAGCGATTAGGTGCTGTTTGTCGTCTGTCGTTATTGTAGGGATTGTGCTGTTTCTTTAAGGTAGATGCGGTTGAGAAGCAAAACGTTGCAATGACAGCTTCATTCCTCTCGGACAAAGCGTCCGTAATAGTATTTCTGCTGCCGGGATTTGGCTATATATACGTCCCCGATGAAAGTATACCCTTATAGAAATATCGCATAGTGCCATTGGCGATGAGGTTATCCTGATATACAATGGCTCCCGACATATCCTGAGCCAAAAATACTGACGTAGCCGGTAATAATGTACACAGGAAAAATAATCTGTAAAGTCGTTTCATATTTACTGCATTTGTTTTCTAATTATTTTCTACAAAGTTAGACACCACTTATTAATAAACCTAAGAAAAAAAACTAGTCACGATCTTTCAACGCCCTCGTAAGTGACTGATATTCAGATATGTTTTAAAAAATAATCTGTACAAGATCATTCAACCTGCAACTGTCTGAAAATCAGCACATTGCGCTGTTTGGGCTATCTTCCTGAATATCAAGTAGATACGTTATCGCGAAATATATCCGCCTATTTTGTCAGACAGCCTTTTAGCGCGTCAATCTACAGATTAAGCATATCGTCTCTGAAGGCAAAATCTTCTGAATTTACAACATGATATACATGATAATGTGCCCAGAAAATCTTGTTGATGTATCCTCTCTCAATAATTTGACAAATTTGACAGACGCCTGCTTTGCTTTTGGGAGTCACTCCAATTTCAAGGCCTGTGTAAGTGACTGATATTTAGACATATTTTAACTGTTTGACAATGATCCAATTACATCGCAGAGACTTCGTCATGATCCATGAAATCACTTAAAATCCTGTCCAGAGTATCCTCCCGCCCCATTTTTTTGCATAATCGGCTCTTTCTTACATAAACAGAATTGGGATCTTTGTATCCGTAGAACGAACATATTGTCGGTACTGAAAATTTTAAAATCAACAAACTTATGAAGGCCAAATCTTCCTGATTTAACATGGGGTATGCCGATGATATCCGTGAAATCACACCATTATTACAGATGTTAGCCATTTCGACAAGTTCGGAAAAGTCTGCACCATCTGTTAAATTATGGCTCATCTGCAGTTCAAATTCCTGTATAAATGACTTCGTATTTCCATATTGATAATATGACTCAAGAACCTTATTGATTCTTTGAAAGGTATTTACAAGGAGTTGCCGCACTTGCAGGTGAGAGTCGGAGATTTGCTCATATTTATCAATAATCGCCATATCATCTTCATGCTTTATCTTTAAATCCTGGACAAATGTTACTTTCTTCTCTATATCATATTTCCTACGGTAAAGAGAAACAAGCAGAATTAACACTATGATCAAAAGGACTGCTACCGAAAGAGATAGAAGCGATATTCGAAGATTTGCCTTATTCCTGAGAATTTGATTCTTAATAAGCAGGTATTGGGTATCATATTGCTTCTCTATCAATAAAGCATTGTCCTTACGTGACGCATTTCTGATAGAATCCGTCATGTGCTGTGCCTGAGTGTAAAGAAGTGCATATCTTGCTTTTGCTGCGCGAGTTTTAATCTGCGAAATGTCAACAGTTTGAAGCAGCACAAGTGAACTGTCCGGATGATCGGTCATTAAAACCTCGCTTTCAGAGAGTGCGGCGTCAACTCCTGCGCCATTGCGGCAAGATGCCAACAGCAGCAGACTCACAGCCAACACAAACAACCTTTTCAGAAACTGAGAAAGATTGTGCTCGGGACGGGAATCGAACCCGTACGGACATTGCTGCCCACAGGATTTTAAGTCCTGCGTGTCTACCTATTCCACCACCTGAGCATGACGCTGCAAAGTTAGAAATTAATTGGTTTCAAGCAAAAAAAAGATACTGCCCGTTGCAAAAGCAAAGCAGGCAGTATCCATTGCTATGAAAACGGAATTATTTTCTATTTGTTGGCACCAAAATATTTGGTGTTAAGAATAACCTTTCTTACTTCGTTTGCATTACCTTCTGCAACGCTCAAGTCGTTAGCTTTATCAAAGCATTCTTGTGCTTTTACAGCATCACCCTTAAGCAGCCAGCAGCAACCTTGGTTATTGTAAGCCTCCGGAGTGTTACCGGCTTTTTGGTAATAATTTAAAGCAGAGTCAATCTTGCCTGCATCTTTAGCGACATTAGCGGCAATACCGTTGATTTGCGGATCATTTGGATAAAGCTCTAGAGCCTTTGCAAGCATCTCTGCGTCCATGCTTTCAGAGAGAAGAATTGCATACTCTTCAGCAGAAAGTTGAGAAGGATCATTCTTGTAGATAACCCTGGCATCTTCAGTGTTGAAGTTTTTAACCTTATAAGATACTTCACAGTCAGCAAAACGTGACTTAGGATAAACCTCTTTGAATAGTACCTGGTAAGGCTTGCCATTGTCAATTTTCTTGAGAAGAAGCTCTTTCTTGTCCAAATTAGTGTTTTCGTTATCAGCAACAAACTTGTCAAGTTTTTCTTTAGAAGCTAAAATCGTAGGATTGTCTGATGTAGCAATATAGTTGAGAACGTCGTCCCAATATTCACCATTACCACTTACCCTATATACATTGTCAGGGAAATTGTATTTGTCGGCAATGATTTTCTTCATAGTCTTAGCACGATTTTCAGACAACTTCTGGTTGTAAGCAACGCTTGCCTCAGGAGATGCCCAACCGGCAATCTTTATCTCGGATACTTCGTAGTTAGG
>JAQUYF010000033.1 GCA_028691975.1 Bacteroidales bacterium
GGCTTATCGCAATCTTTATATCAGGGAGTTGCCTCAGGTTGAGCCTGTAAAGCTGTCTGCTGAGGAGCAGAAAGATGGTTTTGAGATGCTGTTTGACGGCACTTCTCTCTACAAATGGCAGGGTAACAAGCATGATTATGTGACTGAAGATGGTGTGATAGCAGTTAAGCCTTCAGATCAGGGCTTTGGCGATTTGTACACAGCTAAAGAATATGGCGACTTCGTATTTCGATTTGAGTTCAAGCTTACACATGGGGCAAATAACGGTCTGGGTATCAGGGCTCCTGGAGTAGGTGATGCGGCCTACGAAGGTATGGAAATACAGATATTGGACCATTATGATGCTATTTATCAGCCATGGCTGAAAGATTATCAGTACCACGGTTCGATTTACGGAATTATTCCGACTCAAAACAGGGATGCTTTACGTCCGGTAGGCGAGTGGAATGAGGAAGAGGTCTATGCAAAGGGAACGTATATTCGTGTAACACTGAATGGTGTTGTCATCACTGAGGGAGATATTGCCGAGGCTACAAAGAATGGTACCTATGACGGCAAGGAGCACCCGGGACTGATGCGCCCTTCAGGATTTATCGGATTTTTGGGACACGGATCCGAATTATGGATTCGCAATATAAGAGTAAAAGAATTATAACAACCTTAATATTAATACTATGGGAAAGAACATCTCAAGAAGAAGTTTTATTGAAAAAAGTGCTTTGGCAACTGCAGGAGCAATGATTGCTACATCTCCTCTGTTAGCTAAAATTCCTGTCGGTGCTCCTGATAAGAAATCAAAAAAGCAGGCAGCAAATGACAAACTCAACATTGTCGGCATCGGTATCGGAGGCCGTGGCGGTGCCGTCATCTCTCACCTTGCTTCAGAAAACATTATCGCTCTTTGCGATGTTGACTGGAAGTATGCTGAACCTAAGTTTTCCGAATTTCCTAATGCAAAGAAATACAAAGACTATCGTAAGCTCTTTGATGAAATGGGAAGTCAGATTGATGCCGTGGTAATCGGTACGGCAGACCATACCCACGCTGTCATAGCTGCCCAGGCTTTGGCAATGGGCAAACATGTTTATTGTGAGAAGCCTCTGACTCATACTGTTTATGAGACACGTTTGCTTACCAAGCTTGCCGCAAAACAGAAAGTTGCAACTCAAATGGGTAACCAGGGTGCCTCTGAAGAGGGTGTCCGCAAAGTTTGCGAAGCTATCTGGACAGGTATGATCGGGGACGTTACAAAGGTTGAGGCATTTACGGATCGTCCTATCTGGCCTCAGGGATTGGAGACTCCTGCAAGAGTTGACCCTGTTCCGGATACATTAGATTGGGATTTGTTCATCGGCCCGGCCAAATATCGTCCATTCAATGAAATATATCATCCTTGGAATTGGAGAGGATGGTGGGACTTCGGTACAGGTGCTTTGGGAGATATGGCCTGTCATATTATGCAGCCGATCACAGAGGCTTTGAAACTTAAATCTCCGTATGCCGTTCAAGGCTCTTCTACGGCTTTAATGACCGATTGTGCTCCTAATGCTCAGAAGGTTACATTTAAGTTTCCTGCACGAGACAATATGGCTAAAGTTGCCATGCCTCCGGTTGAGGTCGTATGGTATGATGGCGGATTGCTACCGGATTATCCTGCAGGGTGGCCTGATGGGCGTAATATGAATGATAATGGCGGTGCATGCATTTTTCACGGTACTAAAGATACATTGATATGCGGCTGTTATGGACGTCGTCCATGGTTGTTGTCAGGTCGTGAAATACCTTCTCCTACACTGACTCGTGAGGTACCTGAAAACAGCCATTATATCGATTTCATTCGTGCATGTAAGGAAACGGCAGAAAGCCGTGTATTGACAGCATCGGATTTCAGTAAAGCAGGTCCTCTCAATGAAATGGTAGTTATGGGTGTCCTGGCAGTGCGTTTACAGGGTCTTAACAAAGATCTTCTGTGGGACGGCGATGCTATGAGATTTACCAATATCGGTTCTGATGAGACTATTAAGATTAAGACAAAGGATGGTTTTTCTATTAAAGAAGGTCACCCTACGTTCAATCACCAGTACACAGATCCTATCAATGCACTTTCATTTGCAAATGAATTGATTAAACATACATACCGCGAAGGTTACTCTTTGCCTGATATGCCACTATAATTGCTTAAATTTTAATCTAATTAATATGAAGAAATTATCATTTTATTTTTCAATTGTCTTGATTGCCATGCTCGCTCTTTTATCCTGTCAAAATTCCAATAAGGGAGCCAAGATTGAGACAAAGGCTGTAGATTCAAGTATTGTTGTGCTTTTTGACGGTGCCACTTTTGACGGTTGGCGCGGTTACAACAAGGATGTTGTTCCAGGTGCGTGGACCATCGAAGATGGTTGTATCAAGATCAACGGTTCCGGTCGCGGTGAAGCCGGTGCCGAAAATGGCGGCGATATTATTTTTGACCGCAAGTTTAAGAATTTCGAGCTGACTTTCGAGTGGAAGGTGGGCAAGGGATCTAATTCAGGTGTCTTTTATCTTGCACAGGAGGTTCCCGGTGAGCCTATCTACATCTCAGCTCCGGAGTATCAGATACTCGACAATGAAAACCACCCCGATGCCAAATTGGGTGTTAACGGCAATCGCCAGTCAGCTTCTCTTTATGACATGATTCCTGCGGTTCCGCAAAATTCAAAGCCTTTCGGGGAATGGAATACTGCAAAGATTTTGGTGTATGACGGTACAGTAGCTCACTATCAGAATGATAAATGTGTGCTTGAGTACCATCTTTGGACTCCACAGTGGAAAGAACTTCTCGACAACAGTAAGTTCTCCAGGGAGAAATGGCCTGTTGCTTATGATCTTCTAATCAACTGCGGTGGCGAAGATCATGAAGGCTACATAGGTCTTCAAGACCATGGAGACGATGTTTGGTATAAAAACATTCAAGTCAAAATACTGTAATCTGCATTGACTTGCAAGGTGACAACTGTAGAGACGAAGCACTGCTGCGTCTCTACTTTTTTGTGTTGTCCAGCAGTTTTGACATGGTTGCGGCAAGTGTGCCGGCAACTGTGGCAGCGGCTTGTGCGAAATTTTTGCCGTGGTCGGCGTAGATTATACTGCGTGAGGAGTTGATCAGAAGCCCGCAGTGGTCGTTTAAGCCGTATTTGGCAACTTCTTCGACGGTGCCGCCCTGTGCTCCTACTCCCGGAACCAACAAAAAGTGGTCGGGGCAAGTCTTGCGTATGTCAGCTATCATTTCCGGACGGGTGGCTCCTACAACGAACATTGTATTTTCTTTGGATCCCCATTTCTTGGCACGGCCTATTATCTTCTTGTAGAGAGGCTGATCTATTATGTTGATACTCATGGAGACGTCTCCTTCAACCAGATTTTCGGAAGAGAGACACATTGTCGTCTCGAAGTCTTCGGCCGACTCATTGGATGTAAGTGCCAGTATAATAGCCCATTTATCAGGATATTCAAGGAATGGACGTACCGAATCCTCTCCCATGTACGGAGCGAGAGTTACGGCATCGCAAGCCATAGATTTAAAAAATGTAGAAGCATAGCGGGCGGCCGTATTGCCGATATCGCCGCGCTTTGCATCTGCAATAATCAATATATCAGGATATTGTGAGCGAAGATATGCTACGGTCATCTCCAGCTGCTTCCATCCGTGAGAGCCTTCCGCTTCATAGAAAGCCGTATTCGGTTTATAGGCTACAGCGTACTGTACAGTAGCATCAATGATAGCCTTATTAAACTCAAACAACGGATATTGTGTGTCGCGCAGATGCTCCGGGATCAAATCCGTGGAAGTATCCAAACCTACACACAGAAAACTCTTTTTGGAAATAATCTGCTCGTATAATTGGTTGTATGTCATATCTTGATAAAAATAGGATGCAAATTAAAAATACTTGTAAAACAGTGCGATAGATTCCATTCCCTTATAGAATTGTGAAAGCAGGTAGCTTTCGTTAGGGGAGTGGATGGTATCTCTTTCAAGTCCGAACCCCATAAGAAGAGGATCGGCTTTCAAAATATTCTGCATATCTGCAAGAATTGGAATACTTCCGCCACCGCGACTTGGAACCGGCTCGATACCGTAAACATCATGCATGGCACGTGAAGCAGCTTTGTAGGCATTTGACGAGATAGGAATCAGGAAGCCGTTGCCGCCGTGATGCTCAGTTACGGTGACTTTAACTCCCTTTGGAGCGATAGAGCAAAAGTGTTTTGCAAACAGTTTTGCAATCTTGCCGCACTCCTGATCAGGAACCAGACGCATAGATATTTTCGCGTGAGCGGTAGAAGGAATGACAGTCTTGGCTCCCTCTCCGATAAAGCCTCCCCAGATGCCGTTTACGTCTAAACATGGACGGATCCCTGTACGTTCCAGAGTGGTGTAACCCTTCTCTCCGGCAACAGCATTGATGTCGAGGAACTCTTTGTATTCTTTGATATCAAACGGCGCCTTGCCGAGCATAGCGCGGTCTTTGCGACTGAGTACCACGACATCGTCATAGAAGCCCTTGACTGTAACGTGTCCGTCTGCATCGATTAAAGATGCGATCATAGTGCACAGTGCGTTGATAGGGTTGGTAACGGCACCGCCGTAGTGGCCGGAGTGCAGGTCCTTATTCGGCCCTGTGACCTTAACCTCCAAATATGCCAAACCCCTCATTCCGCAGTTGATGGATGGAACTTTGTCCGAAATCATGGTTGTGTCCGACACGAGAATGATATCGCAGGCCAACATTTTCTTATGTTCTTTAGCCCATTTGGCAAGAGATGGAGATCCAATCTCTTCTTCTCCTTCAAAAATAAACTTGATGTTGTGGCGGATCTTATTTTCTTTAACTATATACTCAAAAGCCTTGATATGCATGAAAGTTTGTCCTTTGTCATCATTTGCGCCGCGGGCGTAAATGGCCCCGTCGCGGATTTCCGGCTCGAACGGCTGAGACTTCCAAAGCTCAATCGGATCGACCGGCTGTACGTCATAGTGGCCGTAAATCAGTACGGTTGGGAGTTTTGGATCAACTATTTTCTCTCCGAAAACGACAGGATGACCGTCAGTCTCATAAACTTGTGCCTTATCCGCTCCTGCCTCTTTGAGTAGCTGAACCAACTTATCGGCACATTTGTACATATCCTGTTTGTGCTCCGAAGAGGAGCTGATCGAAGGTATTCTCAGTAATTCAAAAAGCTCTTCAAAAAAACGTTCTTTATTCTTTTCAATGTATTGATGCATGGTGAGTAGATTTAAAATTTAACATATTCTTACAAAGATACCCATTTTTTTACTAATTTTGCACTCTTAATTGGCTGAAAAATCAAATAATTAATATATATGAACGTAAAACAGACAAAGATTGATGACCTGAACTTAAAAGTAAGCATCAATATTGAAAATGCAGACTACGCTGAGGCTAAGAAAAAGAAGTTGAACGATTATCGCAGAAATGCAGAACTTAAAGGCTTCAGAAAGGGAATGGCTCCAATGTCTTTGATTGAGAAAATACATGGACAGCAAGCACTTGCAGAGGCAATCAATACGGTAGTTACCGAACAGCTTAACAAATTTATCGACGACAGCAAGTTGAATGTACTCGGCGAGCCGCTTCCAAGCGAAAATGCCGACAAGAATAACTGGGACAATGAACAGGATTTTACTTTTGACTTTGATATAGCACTTGCTCCAAAAGTTGAGTTTACGGTCAACACAGAAGACAAAGTTCCTTATTATGTAATCAATGTAACGGAGAAAGCCGTAAAAGATTATAAAGCAAATCTTCTAAAACAATTCGGTACACTTCAGAAGAGTGATAAGGTTAAGGATGGAGACTTTCTTGTAGTCGATTTCGAACAGGGTGCTACCAAGATTGAGAATACATACGTGTCGCTTAACAGCATTACTGACGCCGATGCAAAAGCTACTTTTGTGGGCCACAAGGCCGGCGATGTTATGGAAGTGGATGTAAATAAGACATTTACCAATGACGCAGATAGAGCAGCTCTCTTAAAGGTTAAGAAAGAACAACTTGCAGAGATGGAACCTGTATGGACAATGACTATCAGGGAGGTTAATACTTTTGTTGACGCCGAACCTACACAACAGGTATTTGATGACATCTTCGGTAAAGATGTTGTTAAGACGGTTGAAGAGTTTGATGTCAAAATTAAAGAACGTCTTGCAGAGGAATATTCTCAGGAGAGTGATTATAAGTTTATGAATGATGCACGCGATTATCTCCTGACCAAGACGGATTTACAACTTCCGGACTCATTTATGAAGAGATGGCTGATGGAAGCCAATGAGGGCAAGTTCACAATGGAGGAGATTGAAAAGGAATATGACGGATTTGCAAAAGATTTCCGCTGGCAGATGATTCGCAACTATATTATGAGAGAGCAAAAGCTCAAGGTTACTAAAGAAGATGTTATGAAACAGGCTAAATCTTTAGCATCTTATCAGTTCGCAATGTACGGGATGAACAACGTTCCCGACGATACTCTTACAAAGTTTGCAGAGAAGACTCTTGCAGACGAGCAGCAGGGGCGTCGTATATATGAAAAAGTTGAGGATGACCTTGTTCTTACTTATGTAAAAGGTGCCGTAACTCTTGAGAAGAAAAAAATCTCTCTTGAGAAGATGCGTGAAATGAATAAATAATAAATAACTGTTTATGGCTTCAGAATTTGAAAAATATGCTGTAAAGCATTGTGGTATCAGTTCAATGACTTTGAACAGATTTACAAGTTACATCAATCCGATGATTATCGAGGAACGTCAACTTAATGTCGCACAGATGGATGTCTTTTCAAGGCTGATGATGGACAGGATTATATTCTTAGGATGTGCCATAGATGACGATGTCGCAAATATTATTCAAGCTCAACTTCTGTTTCTCGATTCTAACGGTGCTGACTCGGATATTATGCTCTATATCAACTCCCCGGGAGGAGTAGTTTATGCAGGTCTCGGTATCTATGATACCATGCAGACCATCCAGTCCGATGTCTCTACAATATGTACAGGTATGGCTGCTTCAATGGCTGCTGTCCTGCTTGCGGCCGGAGCTCCCAAAAAACGTTCAGCTCTTCCTCACTCAAGGGTGATGATACATCAGCCGTTAGGAGGTGCAGAGGGACAGGCTTCAGATATAGAGATCACTGCACGTGAGATCGCTAAGTTGAAAAAAGAACTTTATGAAATCCTTGTTCAACACACTGGTAAGGGATACGAGCAGATAGTGGCAGATGCCGACCGGGATTTTTGGATGACTGCTCAGGAGGCCCTCGATTATGGGATGGTGGACGAGATTGTCGTTAAAAATAAAAAGTAAGACTGATGGCAAAGAAAAATACTCCCGATCTTGAGCATTGCATTTTTTGTGGCCGGTCTCAGGATGAAGTTGATCTTCTTATTGTTACCGAAAATGCGGCCATCTGTTCTGATTGTGCACGTTCTGCATACACGTATGCAAAAGATGCTCTTGATATGCCGGATGACAACATCAAGACCAACGGCAAGATCGTAGGCGACGCGAAACTCTATAAACCACACGAAATAACAGACTTTCTGGATCAGTATGTAATTGGGCAGGAGGAGGCCAAAAAGGTGCTCGCCGTCGCTGTTTACAACCATTACAAGAGGATAAATCTCAAGAAAAAGGATGCTATTTTCGAAAAATCCAATATAATGCTTGTCGGTCCTACCGGGACGGGTAAGACACTGTTGGCAAGGACGATTGCCAAGATGCTGAATGTTCCGTTTGCAATAGTGGATGCCACCGTTTTGACTGAGGCTGGGTATGTTGGAGAGGACGTTGAGAGTATTTTGACGCGCTTGCTTCAGGATGCCGATTATGATGTAAGCAAAGCTGAAAAAGGAATAGTATTTATAGATGAGATCGATAAAATAGCCAGAAAGAGTGATAATCCTTCGATAACAAGGGATGTATCCGGAGAGGGGGTTCAGCAGGCACTGCTTAAAATTTTGGAGGGCAGTATAGTAAATGTACCTCCGCAAGGCGGAAGGAAACACCCCGAGCAGCGTATGATTGCAGTTAATACGGAAAATATCCTGTTTATTTGCGGTGGCGCTTTCGAAGGAATAGAGAGAATTATATCGAGACGTCTTAATACTCAAGTAGTCGGATTCGGTGCGCAGAAGGAGAGAGAGAAGATTGACAAGAACAATCTGATACAATATATCGCACCTCAGGACTTGAGAAGCTACGGGCTTATTCCGGAGATTATCGGACGCTTGCCGGTGGTTGTACATCTCAATCCACTTGACAGGGAAGCACTGCTTGCTATTCTGACAAAGCCTAAAAATGCGCTTGTAAAGCAATATCAGGAGATGTTTGCTCTTGATGATATTAAGCTTAACATCAAACCTGACGTGCTGGATTTCATAGTAGATACCTCTATTGATTATAAACTCGGAGCCAGGGGGCTACGCTCAATCTGTGAGGCTATTATGCTTGATGCAATGTTCGAAGCTCCCACAAGTCAGCGCAAGTCGTTGACTATCAATTTGGATTATGCCAAGAAAAAAATAGAAAAGTTTTCAGGTAAACTGTCAGGACAACAGATGACTACTCTTCCTTTGGAGGGAGAGTAATGTTTTTGTATTTCTTTTGACGTTGCTCCCAACGTTCGCGTGCATATTGCTGCATATCGCTTACTTCATCCTTCTCATCGATAATTTCGAGGCCAAGGATAGTCTCTATGATGTCTTCCAGAGTTAATATACCCTGGAAGCAGCCATATTCGTCTATGATTAAAGCTATCTGCTCCTTTTGCTTGAGAAGTGCTTCCCATATAGTACTTATCGGCGTCTCTTCGTTAAAAAAAGTGATATCGCGCTTTATTTCGCCCAAAGTGACGTTAAACTTGTCGTCCGCAAGGTATTCCAGTGCAACTCCGCGCAGAATGTAACCGGTGATATACTCCTGCGTCTCGGCATATACGGGAATCCTTGAGTGGTGCAGATAGGTATTATCCTTATAAAACTCTTTCAATGTCATGGACTCCGGAGCTATTGCTGCAACTACCCTGGGGGTCATGGCGTCATTGGCCTTTATACTGTCAAGTTTGATGATATTCTGAATAATCTTGTTTTCACTTTTGTCGAAAACGCCCACTTCTTCACCGACATTGGCCATGGCTGAGACTTCTTCCCTGCTGACGGTGACCTCAGGCTCCTTGCGGTCAAAAAGTTTTGTGATCCACTCCGACAGAATAACGAAAGGGAACGTGATGACTATCAATACTTTGATAGTCCTTGCAGTAAAGCCTGTAAGTGATCTCCAGTACGAAGTGCCGATAGTTTTCGGGATAATTTCCGAAAAAATCAGAACCAAAAACGTAACGATAGCCGATATAACGCCAAGATATGTTTCTCCAAAGATAATTGTAGCCTGAGCTCCTACGCCTGCAGCACCGGCAGTATTGGCAATGGTGTTGAGTGTAAGAATGGCCGATATGGGGCGGTCAATATCTGTTTTATATTTTTTGAAAAGAGAGGCGACCTTCATGCCCTCATCTTCTTTCATTGTAATGTATGATATAGGAGTCGAAAGCAGTACTGACTCGAGTATCGAGCACATAAAAGAGATGAGGAGCGTGACAAGAAGATATACTACAAGAAGTGTCATTCAGCGATTAGTTTAGTTTATCTCCATTCATTGAGATAAGAAACTCCTCGTTGTTTTGTGTTCTTTCCAAGCGTGTTTTCATAAATTCCATAGCTTCGACAGATGTCATATCTGCGAGGTGATTTCTCAATATCCAGATGCGGTTGATATATTCAGGATCATACAGGAGATCGTCTCTTCGGGTACTGCTCAACGTTACATCAACAGCAGGGAATATGCGTTTGTTGGAGAGCTTGCGGTCAAGCTGCAGCTCAAGATTGCCTGTGCCCTTGAATTCCTCAAAGATCACCTCATCCATCTTAGAGCCTGTCTCCGTCAAGGCTGTTGCCAAAATAGTTAGAGAACCGCCATTCTCTATATTACGTGCTGCTCCGAAAAAGCGTTTAGGCTTGTGAAGCGCATTGGCATCCACACCGCCTGAAAGTACTTTTCCGGAAGCGGGCTGTACGGTGTTGAAAGCTCGCGCAAGTCTAGTGATCGAGTCGAGCAGTATCACTACGTCGTGTCCGCACTCTACAAGTCTCTTTGCTTTCTCAAGTACCATATTTGCCACTTTTACGTGTCTCTCTGCAGGCTCGTCAAAAGTAGAAGCGACTACTTCGGCCTTAACGCTACGCTCCATATCGGTAACCTCTTCAGGTCGTTCGTCAATCAACAGTACAATCATATATACTTCAGGATGGTTGTCGGCAATAGCATTTGCGATATCTTTGAGCAAGACTGTCTTACCTGTCTTTGGCTGCGCTACGATAAGACCTCTCTGTCCTTTTCCGATAGGGGTGAACATATCTACAACTCTGATTGAGATGTTGCTGTTATGGCCATGCCCCGTCAGGTTGAATTTTTCGTTAGGGAAAAGAGGAGTAAGGAAGTCAAATGGAACGCGGTCTCTGATGAATTCAGGTGATCGGCCGTTTATTTTATTGACTTTAACGAGAGGAAAATATTTGTCACCCTCTCTCGGAGGTCTGATCTCTCCGTTGATAGTGTCACCTGTCTTTAGTGCAAATGATTTAATCTGAGATTGGGATACGTAAATATCGTCAGGACTGTTCAGATAGTTGTAATCTGAAGAACGGAGGAAGCCATAGTCGTCAGGCATGATTTCGAGCACGCCTGTAGCCTCTACGATCCCCTCAAACTCAACTTTAGGCTTCTGAGGCTGTTGTGCCTGATTCTCATGAGGCTCTCTTTGTTCATGTTGTTCACGAGGCTCTCTCTGTTCGCGAGGCTGATTTTCACGTTGAGGCCGTGGTTCGCGCTGTTCACGAGGCTTGTTGGGAACCTTCTCTACCGTAACCTCTCTATCAGTAGGAGCGACAGTGGCGGTATCACTTGTCGATACAGTCTGCTGAGGTTGAACTGCTTTAGGCCGTCTGCCTCTTTTCTTGCCGGTCGCAGGAGCAGTTGTCGCAGGAGCAGTTGTTGCCGAAGCAACTGTTGCGGGAGCAGCGGTCACCGGAGTATTTGTTGCGGTCGGGGCAGATGCGGCAGCTACAGTAGCTACAGGTGCATCGGTCGCGGTAGCAGGAGTTTTCTCCTTGACATCTTTCGGCGTGTTTTTCTGTTGCTGTGCTTTTTTGTTGCCGTTCTTGGCAGCCTTAGGCTTGTTTTGTGACGGTGTTGCGGAAGCGGTGGCTTGCGGCTGTGCCGAAATATTTGCGGTATTAGAGGAAGCAATAGGCATCGCTTCTCCCTGTGAAGAGACTTTTTTTATCTTTTGACGTGGTCTTTTAGGACGTGGAGGCTCCTTGCTTTGGATAGCCTGTTCATCCAAAATTACGTATATCAAGTCTTCTTTTGAAATGGATTCCGGCTTTTTTACGTTTAAATCTTTTGCGATAGCAAACAATTCATCCGGACTTTTTTTGCTTAGTTCAATTATGTCGTACATTGTTAGATAGGGAAAACAACCTTCTCAGTCGGTTGTAGAATGAAATATGGTACAAAGGTAGAATAAAATATCGAAACACCAAAACTATTTAACAGCTATTACATCTATCTCAGCCAGAGCTCCTTTGGGTAAAGCTGCTACCTGAAAAGCAACGCGGGCGGGATAAGGCTCTTCAAAATATTGAGCGTAAATCTCATTCAAAAGGGCAAAATCATTCATATCTTTCAGATATACAGTTGTTTTTGCTACATCTTTGAAGTCATATCCTGCTTCGTTGAGAATGTACTTCAGGTTTTTGAAAATCTGGATAAGTTGCTCTTTGATACCACCCGGAACGAAGGCTCCCGTTGATGCGTCAACAGGAATCTGTCCTGATACATAGATTGTATTGCCGGCTATAATAGCCTGACTGTAAGGACCAATGGCCTTTGGAGCCAATGGAGATGCTACTACTTGTTTATTCATTTGTATTGTGTATTTATTATTGGCAATTAATTGTCCCAGTAGCTTGATGCTTTCTTGAATTGCAGCAAATCTGCCAGAGCGGATGCTTTCGCGGCGATCCTGAAACTCCAGCTCTCCCACTGTCCATTAGGCACCCATGATACTGATATGGCGAAGCAGTGGAGGTCATAAGTAGCATTCAGCTGAGTAGTTGTCATTTTGAGTTTACTCAGGTCAAATCCGGTATTGATGCTGATATTCAGGTCTTTTGTAATCTTAACGTTGCCGGAAATTCCGAGCGTCTGCATGTGGTTGTGCTTAGTCACAAGCTGTTCATTGGTATACTGATAGGAGCGGGAATATGAGTAGCTGTATGAAAAGTTCAGCGACCACGGCACCGTTGGATTCATATAGTATATCCATCCTCCAGGGATGTATTCTCCGGTTAAAGGATGGTAATAGATACGGGTGTATTCTTGCTTGCCGCTTCCACCGGCAACGCCAGACCCATCATTTCCTTTTACAACGCCCTGGCCTGTAAGTCCGTAAGATATTGAGGCACTCGCATTTGTCAGTCTTACCAGATTAATGCCGCCCTGCTGCAGAATATTAAGTTTGTTGTATCTTACACCGCGTTCATTGACAGCATAAGGATCAAGGGTTACATTGCCACTGATACCCATCTTTCCAAAGACGGTAGTGCTGGCGGATATGGCAATATTTGAAAGTCTCATAGAGTCTGCCAAAAAATTGTATGAACCGCTCAAGTTAAGCTGGTCGATAAGCTTGATTTTTTCGGTTCCCTTTCCTGTGGTATCCTGCTCATTCTTGACTTTAGCTTCTAAATTATTTCCAAAAGAAAACGACATGGCGGCAGTTCTTCCTTTACTCGGTGGGGAATAGACCGAACCGCTGTACTTGTTATACTCCTGAGTCTTCTCTTCGCCTTTTGAATTAATGTATGTAAGGGAGGTATATCCGTTTGCCGGAGTCCCCATCTCAGGCATAAAGCTGAATGATACGGAAGGGGTGATCATGTGCCGTATCGCCTGTATTTTAGATTTTTTACCGAAATTAAACATACCGTATATTCTGGTACTCATGGAAATACCGGCTGAAAATGTCTGACTTATACCAAATGTGCTGAACTGATCCGTGTAGTATGACTCTACTTTATCCGTCTCCTCATTATATTGCATTAATTGCTCACGGAAGTACCAGTTCATGCCGTAAGATACCGAAGGATTGAATTGGAAGTATTTTAACAGGTTGAATGATGGCAAACCGATAGAGAAGTTGTGTGTCATGCCGTTGTTCATCTTATTGATAAAGCCTTCCTGTCCTAATTCGCTTGCTTTGAAGCTGATCTTGTTTTGGAGCGTAGTATTGTAGCTAAACGATATCTTTTCGTAGAACTTCTCTTTGCCGACTCTGTTCTTCTGTTTGAACGGATATAATCTGTTGAGTGAAAAAGTGATATTAGGCAGAGTAAAAGAGTAGGAACTGTCTCTTGAGTTTTGGCTGTGCAAAGCATTTACCGAAAGTGAGGCTCCGCTCCATGTCTTTGAATACGAGATAGATGATGAGGCCTGATTTTGAAGGCTCTGCGTTATGCCGGTAGAATTGTATTTATTGTTGGAAGGGCTGGAGAAGTTTACCGATGCTCTGAACGATGTTCCGGGGCGCGCCTTGGAATCCTGAGCGTGGTTCCATGTTACACCGAAGTTCTTCGACTCAAAGTAGTCCGATTCTCCCTTTTCACCGGTGATATCGGTAGAGTAGGATATAGAGATGGAGCCGTCAAAGGCATACCTCTTTTTATATCTCGATGTAAGCTTTGCTGCCCATGAACCATACGAATAAATATCTCCCGTCAGTGCTAGATCCAGATAGTCTCCGATGACGAAAGAGTAGCCGAAATCCCTGAGGTACATGCCTCTGGCTGTCTCTTCACCATAAGTGGGAATTAGAATGCCGCTTGCTCTGTCGGGCATTTCCGGCACGAAGCCGAACGGTAGCGCGAGTGGCAACGGTACATCTTCCACCACGACGTATGCCGGTCCGAAGACTGTCTTCTGACTCGGCTCCGTAATCACCTTTGCAGCCGTCATCCTTAAGTAGTAGTGAGGATGCTCTGCATCGCATACCGTATATTTTCCTCCGGAAATATTGATGGACTGGTCAGGCATCATTTTCAGCTTGTCTCCGATAAGTCGTCCGTCCTGCTGCTTGGTGACCATGTTTTTTATCTTGGCCTTTCTGGATGAGAAGTTGTAAAAGACTTCATCCATAGTATAGGTGCTTTCGCGATTGGTCATTTCAGGCTTGCCGATCACCTCATGTGTGACAGTGTCAAGAGTGCCTCTGGCAAATACGGTATTAAGGTCAAGATCGTAAGCCATGTAGTCAGCCTTAAGAGCAATGTCACCGTATGTCACGGAAACATCTCCGAAGTAGTATATAATTCTCTTTCCGTTGGAAAAATCTTCGATTACAGAGTCTTTGGCGGCTGAAAAAGCAGGTCGCTCAAGGGAACTCTTAACAATCTTTTTAGCCTGCTCGCCTGTAAGGGTATCGCCCGTTGAGGTAATAATTGTGTCCTGAGGAAATTCTATTCTGTCGAGATCGGTTCGATTGCCGGTCAAAGTGTCCCCACGGTCAAGTATTCGTCCCTGTGGCACTACAACAGTGTCATTCAGATGCACATTTTTAACGACAGCAGCAGTGTCTCGCACCGTCACAGGCTGAGAAAATGCGGTACCGTTTGCTGCAAGTAGCAGAAAAAGCACCGGCGCTATCAAATTTTTAAGGAATTTCTTGAATGACATTGTGCAGTCTTCAGGCAATTATTTATTAACTTTGCAAACAACAAAAGTAATACAATTTTAACAATTTATATGCCATCAAGTTTAAATAAGGCCGTTTATCTGACTTTTTTTTTGCTAATAACATCATTGTTTTTACCCTGCATGGCACAAGAGGTGCCAATAGCAAAACTTAAAACAGTGGTAATTGATGCCGGACACGGAGGAAAGGATGCAGGAGCTTTGTCTCCGGATAAGAAGTTTAAAGAGAAAGATATGGTCCTGGATGTCGCCCTGAAACTCGGCAAGCAGATATCGGAGGCCTATCCTGATGTCGAAGTCATTTACACAAGGAGTAAGGATGTCTATCTGACTCTTGACAGGCGTTCGGATATTGCCAATAAAAATCAGGCGGATCTGTTCATATCCATTCATGCAAATTCTGTCAAGGGGACAAGTAGCGCCAGCGGAAGTGAGACATTTGTGATGGGAATGCACAAAAATGATGAAAATATGGAGGTGTGTAAGGCAGAAAACTCCGTTATTACTCTGGAAGATGATTATACTACTACATATCAGGGATACGATCCTGACAATCCCGAGTCTTTTATCTTCTTCAATCTGATGCAGAATTCATTTTTCGAGCAGAGTCTTGTCATGGCAGATTTGGTACAGAAAAATATGGCTAAGGGACCTATTACGAAAAACAGAGGGGTGAAGCAGGGCGGACTGATTGTACTTTGGAAGACAACTATGCCGTCTGTCCTGGTGGAGCTTGGCTTTTTGTCAAGTGCGACTGATAGAAAGGTGCTTACAGACAAGACAAAGCGGACGGTACTGGCGACCAGAATCTTCAATGCCTTTGAGCAATTTAAGAAGAGGTATGAGTCAACTTCCGCTGTTGAGGTAGAACCAAAGAAAGAGGTAAAGCAGGAGCAGCAGCCCGAAACAAAGCCTGAAACAAAGACCGAAACAAAGCCTGAAGTTCAGCAGCCGAAGCAAGAACCAAAACAGCTGGAATCAAAGCAGCCAAAGCAAGAGCCGAAGCAACAGACGACATCGCAAAAGTCGGGAAAGTATTACCAAATACAAATTTTCGCGACCTCAAAGAAAGTTAAGGATAATGCCCCCGAGTTTAAGGGAGTTAAGGGCTGTCAGTGCAGGTATGTAAACGGGCTTTACAAATATTCTGTCGGTAAATTTGCTACTAAGGAGGAGGCACAAAAAGCTTTACCGGAGTATAAAAATAAATTTAAAGGTGCTTTTATAATTTTTGTAGAAGAATAGTATAAATGCTTTATAACTATTATAAAATGTAAAGTACCTCATATCAGAAGTATAACTAACGTTACCCCATTAAGTGACTGTAAATAAATTAATTAAAAATATTTAATTTTTTTTAGTTGAAAATCAATTACTTGTATTTTATTTGAAAAAAACAATAGATAAATAATTTTTTTATTACATTTTTTTCCTCAATTTTGTGGTGAAACACTAACCGAATAATCAACTTATATAAATGAGCGGACAAACTTACATTGAAGTGTGGGATCGGTGCCTAAAGATAATAAGGGACAATCTCGCTGACCAGGCCTACAAGACTTGGTTCGCTCCGATTAAGGCGATAGCTTTGGAGGATTCGGTTTTGACGGTGGAAGTGCCTTCGGATTTTTTCAGAGAATATATAGAGGAGAATTATCTGTCACTTCTTAGCAGTGTGCTTCGTCGTGAGATAGGGCCAAAAGCAAACCTTATATATAACGTAAGGATTATTGAAGGTGTTACGGTTAAGGAGAAGCCTCAGAAAAGAGATAAATATACCAATGTGGAAATTGCCTCTCCGGAGGATGGAGCAAGATACGAGGGCAGTGCCTATTTGATACCTGGTCTAAGGAAGCTCAATATTGATCCTCAGTTAAATCCGATATATTCCTTTGATAACTTCGTTGAAGGAGAGTGTAACAGACTTGGCAGGGCTGCGGGAATCAGTATTGCTGCCAATCCGGGCAAGAGTACTTTCAATCCTCTTTTTCTCTATGGTGGCAGCGGGCTTGGCAAAACTCATTTGGCTCAAGCCATAGGTATAGCTATCAAAGAGAAATTCCCCGATAAAGTAGTCCTTTATGTTTCGGCCAATTTGTTTCAAAGTCAGTATATGGCTGCAGCCTGCTCTGCGAAGAGCAATAACAACAGTAATAAGATAGCCGATTTTTTGCGTTTCTATCAGTTGATTGATGTGCTCATTATTGATGATGTACATGAGTTTGCCGACAAGAAGGGTACTCAGGGAGTATTTTTCCATATTTTCAATTATCTGCATCAGTCAGGTAAGCAGTTGGTTTTGACTTCCGATAAGCCGCCTGTCGATTTGCAGGGATTGGAGCAAAGGTTGCTTTCTCGTTTCAAGTGGGGATTGTCAGTGGAATTGTTGCCGCCTTCATACGAGACTCGGCTCGCTATTTTGAAAGCCAAGAGTGAAAGAGAGGGAGTTGTGATTACGGATGATGTCTTAGAGTATATTGCACGTAAAGTCAAGTCCAATATCAGGGAGCTGGAGGGGACCCTCTTCTCGCTGATAGCCAATGCTACATTTACGAAGAAAACCATCACTTTGGAATTGGCCCAGGAGCTGATCAACAAGATTGTGGCAGACCGTCCGGTTGAGATATCCGTCAACAGGATTCAGAGTACGGTTTGCAACTATTTCGGCATTACCAATGACCAGTTTCTATCAAAAACTCGTAAGAGGGAGATTGTTCAGGCTCGTCAGATCGCAATGTATCTGAGTCGCAATATGACAAAGACCTCTTTGGCTTCTATCGGTTCTCAGTTGGGAGGCAAGGACCACGCTACGGTGCTGCATGCCTGCAATACCGTCAGTGACCTGATCGACACAGACAGAAGTTTCCGTCAGTTCGTAACCGATATCGAAAAGCAGCTTGTATCATCGAATTAATTATAGATCAAACATATAAATATAATGAACACAGATAGGGTATTATCTTTTTTTAAAGAGATTACCTGTATTCCGCGTGAATCAGGCCATGAGGAGCATATTATCGCATTTTTGCAAAAATTTGCTGCCGATAGAAATCTCGAGTGTAAAACCGACAGGATCGGTAATGTTCTTATTACCAAAGAAGCCTCCAAAGGGTATGAAAACAGACCTACAGTGATATTGCAAAGCCACATGGATATGGTTTGCGAGAAGAATAGCGGTGTAGTGCATGATTTTGCGAAAGATCCTATCAGGTATGAGATTGAGAATGGATGGATGATAGCCAAAGATACTACTCTGGGTGCAGACTGTGGTATAGGAATAGCTGCCCAGATGGCTGTTCTGGATGACAGTACCATTGAGCATGGTAAGGTAGAGGCTCTGTTTACAGTATCTGAAGAGACAGGCCTTGACGGAGCAAAGGCTTTGAAACCCAAGTTCTTGACAGGTAATATACTTTTAAATTTGGATTCCGAGGATGAAGGTGAGATATTTGTAGGGTGTGCAGGCGGTATCGATACTACGGCTGTATTTACATATATTCCCAAGAAGATTCGCCCGACATACGCAATTTCAAAATTTGGAATATCCGGATGTATAGGTGGGCACAGCGGTGATGATATCGAAAAGGGACGAGCCAATGCCGTACAGCTTCTCGGACGTTTCCTCAATCAGATACCTGCAATTGCCGATCTTTGTTATATTGAGGGCGGTAACAAACGTAATGCTATTGCCCGTGAAGCATATGCCGTAATAGCCTTTCCTAAGAAATATGAGGATGGCATAGTTGAAACATTTAATACTCTTACAAAGGAGATCAAAGCTGAATATGCTATTACCGATCCCGATATTCAATGTACGGCAGAGCCTGTGATGTGGAGTAAAGGCGGTATTGATTCTCAAACTGCCCGCAATCTGATCGATGCTCTTGTCGCCGCTCCTCACGGAGTACTTGCAATGAGTGCGGATATAAAAGGACTTGTCGAGACCTCCTCCAATCTCGCTTCTGTCAAGATGGAGAAGAAAAATACAATAAGGGTCGGCTCAAGCCAGAGAAGTTCCATCAACTCTGCGCGCAAGTTTGCTGCCGACAGGTTTGAGTCCACATTTGTACTTGCCGGAGCAAAAGTGACCCATGAGTCCGAATATCCGGGCTGGAAGCCGAATATGGATTCCGAGATCTTGAAGGTGAGTGTAGCTGCATACAAACGTCTGTTTAAGGTACAGCCGGTAGTAAGAGCAATTCATGCCGGTTTGGAATGTGGCCTCTTTTTGGATATCTATCCTGATTTGGATATGATCTCTTTCGGCCCGACGTTGAGAGGTGTGCATGCTCCGGGAGAGAAGTTGGAGCTTGCCTCACTCGATAAATTCTGGGATTTGCTGCTTGAAATACTTAAAACAGTGAAATGATGGAACGCATTATCGCACCATCCATGCTTTCAGCGGATTTCGGTCATCTGTCAGATGATTGCCGGATGATCAATGAAAGTGCGGCCGACTGGTTCCATTTGGATATAATGGACGGTGTCTTTGTTCCAAATATATCTTACGGCTTTCCTGTGCTAAAGGCTATTGCAAAAGTAGCGCAGAAGCCAATGGATGCCCACCTTATGATAGTAGATCCCGACAGATACATTGAGCAATTTGCCGCTTCGGGAGTTGAATATCTGAGTGTCCACTATGAGGCTTGTACACATCTTCACAGAACTGTTCAGAATATCCATGCGTGTGGAATGAAGGCGGGGGTGGCTATCAATCCTCACACTTCGGTTATGTTGCTGGACAATATTGTCAATGATCTCGACTATGTAGTGGTAATGTCGGTCAATCCCGGATTCGGAGGGCAGTCATTTATCAATGGTACTTACAGGAAGATTCAGCAGTTGAGTGAGTTGATATCTGAATGTCAGGCTGATTGCATTATAGAAGTCGACGGAGGCGTGAATTACGGCAATATAGCCGCTCTCTCTCAGGCAGGAGCGAGAATTTTCGTTACGGGGCACTCGGTGTTTTCGGCTGAAAGTCCGAAAAATGAGATAGAAAGATTGAAAAAGGGCTAAAGTATATACTTTAGTTCCTTAAATGCATAAGATTTGGTGGAGCCGTCCGACAGTGTTAAAAGCAGTCGGGCGGCTTCGTCTATTCCTGTTATGGAGGCCGTGACTTCTTTATTGTCAATGCAGTCAAAGTATCTGTGCTGCTCTCCCCTGCGATATAAAATATCAGTATATCTTTGGGCGATCTCCTGTGTCTCGCCATGTTGCAGAGCATCATAATGCCTGAAGATGTGCTTTAAGACCTGTGGCAGTTCGTCAACGGGACTGTAGTCTGCTGTACCTTTAAGAAGAGCAACAGATGTCGGATTGGGCGCATTTGAGTCAAACTTTGTCTGGTTGAGATTAATCCCCGCTCCGGCCACTGAATATGTCAATTTGTCATTCGAAATAGTGTTTTCAATCAAAATGCCGCAAATTTTTAAATCGCAAATATAGATATCGTTCGGCCATTTGATCTTTGCAATAAGTGACTTTTCCGCAAGATAGTCTACGATGCCCAAAGCTACGGCCTGCGATATGGTAAACTGTTGATTGGAAGCGATGTCGGTGGGTCTGAAAAGGACGGAGAAAGTTAGATTTTCGCCACTGCGACTTTCCCACTTATTACCCCTCTGGCCCTTGCCGGCAGTTTGAAAGAGTGCTGCGTAAACACTCTTGTCAGGCAGGTTTGCCTTGTCAATAAGTAGTTGATTGTTAGTTGAATCAATGGTATCAAACCATTTTATGTTTTCTGTATAACTCATAAAAATGACATTTAAAGAGCAAATTGGCAATTGGCTGAAAATTTGCAGTATATTTGCAAAATTAAGTTAAATATTTTAGATGAAACAAAAGACGGAAAACAAAACAACCCGGCCTGTCGAAGATTTGACGGAATTATCTGTAATAGCGGATGCGATGCTGGAGAAGAAAGCAAAAGAGGTAATCTCTCTGGATCTTAAAAAGATAGGCACTTCAATCTCTGATTATTTTGTGATTTGTAATGCTGACAGTACCACGCAGGTGGTAGCCATTTCGGATTATGTTGAAGAGATGATGGAAGAAAAGTGCGGACGCAGCGTGCTTAGAAAGCAGGGAAGAGAGAATGCCTTCTGGATTATACTTGACTATGTAGATATCGTAATCCATATATTTAAGACGGATCAAAGAGCTTTTTACAGATTGGAGGATTTGTGGGCCGATGCAGTTAAGACAACATATCAAGACGAGTAAAAGACATGGAACAACAGAAGAAAAATAAATTGCCGAACAATGGCAACTTAAAGAAAAAAAAGGCTCCGATAGGAATGTACTGGATATACATTATCCTCTTGGGAGGTTTGGTCTATATGTGGATTGCCACAGGTGGAGCCGATCCTGTGAAGAAGGAGTGGCTTGATCTTAAAAGTCAGGTGCTTACAACGGGTGATGTGGAGAAGATTGTGTATGTAAGGAATGAAAACCAGGGACAGGTCTATATTCTGAAGGACAGTCTTTACAAATATAAAAACCAATACGGCGGCAAAGAGCCTAAGGCCGGTCCTCACTTTTTCTTTTTGGTATCGGACAGCTTTGAGGCTGAAAAGGAGTTTGAGGAGGTAAGAAACCAGTTGCCCGAGAATAAGAGATTTAAAGTGGTAATTGAGGAAAAGACAAATTATCTGTTCAGAATAATGGAGTGGTTGCTTTTCCCGTTATTACTGATCATCATGTACTTCGTGATGATTCGTCCGATGAGAAATATGGGTGCCGGTGGTGGCGGTGCCGGCGGTGGAGGTATCTTCAATGTAGGTAAATCTCAGGCTAAACTTTTTGATAAGGGCGATACTCAGAAAGTGACGTTCAAGGATGTGGCCGGTCTTGAAGAGGCGAAAGTTGAAGTTATGGAGATTGTAGATTTTCTGAAAAATCCTAAAAAATATACGGCGCTTGGTGGAAAAATTCCTAAAGGAGCTTTGCTGGTTGGGCCTCCGGGTACAGGTAAAACCTTATTGGCGAAGGCTGTAGCAGGTGAGGCGGATGTGCCGTTCTTTTCTATCTCAGGCTCGGACTTCGTAGAAATGTTTGTCGGAGTAGGAGCTTCCCGCGTCAGGGATCTGTTCCGTCAGGCAAAGGAAAAGGCACCGTGTATCGTATTTATCGATGAAATAGATGCCGTGGGCAGGGCAAGAAGCCGTAACAGCGGATTTTCATCCAATGATGAGAGAGAAAATACGTTGAATCAGCTGCTTACCGAGATGGATGGGTTTGGTTCCAACTCCGGAGTGATCATAATGGCAGCTACCAACAGGGCAGACATACTTGACAAGGCTCTGTTGCGTGCCGGACGTTTCGACAGGCAGATTCATGTGGATTTGCCGGAGCTGAAGGAGAGATTTGAGATATTTAAGGTCCATTTGAAGAATTTGAAGTTGGAAGATGGGTTTAACATAGACTTTCTTGCCAAGCAGACTCCGGGATTTTCCGGTGCCGACATTGCGAATGTATGTAATGAAGCTGCTTTGATTGCAGCCAGAAAGAATAAGAGTTCGATTGACAGACAGGACTTTTTAGATGCCATCGACAGGATAGTCGGAGGCCTTGAGAGAAAGAG
>JAQUYF010000034.1 GCA_028691975.1 Bacteroidales bacterium
GTACTTACTCCGAATACGAAGAAAACAAAAAACGCCGTCTCGGTAGCGCCGAACCCAAGCGATTCAAATACAAAAAGTTGATGGAGTAAAGGTTGCTTCCTTCGCTGTGCAGAAGTCAGGCATCCGATCAGCCTTCCATGCACTTCTGAGGCGGTTCCTGCGTCTGACTTATGTCTGAGGCATTGCCCAAATGTCGGTTGTAGGCACGCGCATGGTGGGTGCGTTGACTTCGCTGTGCGGAAGTCAGATAGGCAAGTGCCTCAGGAGATATCCTTGTGTGCGATAGTGTGTCCCACTTCTTGTAATAGGCGTGCCTGTATTTCGGCAAAGTTAATTTGCCGTCTTAATCCTTTTTCGTGTGGAAGTGACTCTGTGAGATCTCAGGCGACTGCAGCTCTCTGCTCAGGTATTGCCTGGATTGGGATTGGTGCATTTCTCCTCTCCCGAGCCAAGAAAAAAGCACAAGAGCAAAAAGCTAAAGACAAATGGACCAGAGGAGAATAATCATTTAACAATTGTGGCTAAGCATATAGTGACATACAGCCATCTTTTTTGCAATTGTCAATCAGTTATTTACCAAACTCTTCCAATATAGTACGCGAGCGAAGTTTGCCACCGGTTGAGTATGTTTCGCTCTTGACGTCTCCAACATTTTTAGCATACCATGTTTTGACAATGGCTTTTTGCTTGATGCCTAATACTCTCATTTCGCTTAGTTGCTCAAATATCATGCAGTGAAATGTTCCGGCGTTGGTAGTGATCTTTTCTTCACCGACAACCTTTCTGTAGTGAATTGTTGCTTTGTTGGCGATGCCGTTAGCCTCAATCTTGAATTGACCTCCTCCATATTCGTCGCCTACTTTCATCTCTGCGGGGATCGAAATTTCGCCTATATTTTCAGTCTCTTTATCGTTTGCAGCAATTTTTAGAGTAACAGTACCTTTACGTATCTCATAAGTAACGTCAAACGGCGAGATGTACTGAAATACTTCTTTATCAGGCGTAAGTGTAACTGTGTGGACAACAACTGTTGTTATATCACCATTAGTCTTAACGTCGGTGACTGTCTGTTGAGTGTACATCGTGAGTTTGCCTCTTGAGTCGTAGCAACTCCTTAATGATTTGTAACCTAATTGTGTGCAGAAGTAGGGAGACTGTCCCGTCGCTGCCACTGACAGCAGCAACAATGCTAATAGAATGATATTCCTTTTCATAGTCTTGAAAATATTGATTGGTTATTGATTTCTGCCAAAGGTACAATTTTTTATGAAGACTCCCAAAAGTGTCTCGACCTCCGGACGCGCAGGCGGCGGGGGCGCTGTGTGGACGTATAGGCGGGCCTTACACGCACAAAAAAAATCAACAGCCACTTCGACTGTTGATTTCCTCTTTTTGGCGGTGCGGACGAGACTCGAACTCGCGACCCCGTGCGTGACAGGCACGTATTCTAACCAGGCTGAACTACCGCACCAAACTTGCTTTTTGAAGAGCTTGTTCCCTTTTGGGACTACAAATATAGATAGTTTTTTTTAGTGTGCAAAAAAAATGTTATTCTTTTTTAAAATAACTGAAATGCACATTTCCGTATTTTTTTTCTTTGACAAAATAAGGCGCTGAAGTAAAGGAATATGTAGCAGGATGCTCTAATATCAGATAGCCTGACGTAGTGATAATGTCGGCAAAAAATATTTTTTCGGGGATGCTCTCCAGTCCTTCGATACTGTACGGAGGATCTGCAAATATAACATCAAATTTGCGCTTGCAAAGCGGAATGAAATCAAATACATTGTGATGTATTACCTGTATAGAATGTAGCTTGAAGCCTGCGGCTGTTTTTTTGATAAAAGCAGCATTTGCCGGATTCATCTCAACTGCAATGATATCAGTACAGCCTCGTGATGCGAACTCAAAAGAAATGCTCCCTGTCCCCGAAAAGAGGTCAAGGAGCGATATTTCTGTAAAGTCCAATTCATTTGTAAGAGTATTGAACAGACCCTCTTTCGCGAAATCTGTAGTTGGTCGGGCACTGTATCCTGCCGGTGGCAAAATGCTCTTGCCGCGAAGTTCGCCTCCTATTATTCGCATAGTACTTCTACACCCTGAAAGTATCTGAACAGATCATCTCTCATATCATCGGGAACGCACTTGTCAAAATAGAGTGTTGTAATCTCAGGATTGATCTGGAACTTTTTCATCGCTGCAAAGATGTAGTACTCTGAAGTAACATAATCGTTTGAACGATATGAGTTACAAAGCAACAGTTTCTTACCTGCGGCGATAACGATATGTACGTAATCATCATCTAAGGAGACAACTACTTTGTTATAGTCGGAAAGGGAAGATGATAAAGACAGAAGAGCGGCGACTGCAGGAGCAGGATCGGACATGTCCGATACGGCATAAACCAAAACTGCCTCGTAACCGGGCAGTTCTGTGTATTTTGCCATATCCTTTTCATCTAACTGTACCGCTTGGGATAATAGCTTATATGAGTCCTCTCTATTAAAGAAAGGTGTCGGCACCAATGTGTATTTTAACACTACTCCCAGTTACCCGCGTTGTTGTTAGGATTGGTGACGCTACCGACTTGAAGTCCCTGATAACGTCCCATGTCAACCTGTTCAGCGTTAAGATTGATGATCAACTGACGGTCCATACCCTTGAGAAGGGAATTGTAAGGCATATTAGCCTCAAACAGAGGAACACTTACTCCAGATACGGTCTTGATGATGGTCTGCATGAGAACAGTATCTCCACCTGAGAAAGGGATCCATCTTAAAGAGTCGATAACGAAATTAGGTCTTCCACGAAACAGGGTATCTTTAATAGCAACGTCTATATTTTCACGTTTAACAAGCTTTTTGGCAACGGCAACAGAGTCATCCATGGAACCGATTTGCTTAACGATGGTCATCTTACCGTTTTTGTAGAAATCAATAAGCGAGTCCATCGTAGGAGCGTATCTGCCGTTAACAGACTTGAAAGTAACTTGAAGAGTACGAATGTCTTTAAGTCTTTCGATGCCGACAACTTTTCTGGCTTCTTTTTCTTTGTTGAACTTAACCGGCTGGTTAATACTTCTAACGATAAGGAATGCTAAACCGAGAATGATAATCGGAAGGATAATGATTGTCAATAATTTTTTCATTTGAATTTATAAATTTTTGTTTTTCTTACGTCTAAATTTGACCTACAAAATTAAAATAAATATTTAGTCCTTGCAATATATTTTTAATTTTGCACTGGCAAAAATAGACAAAAATTGTGAAAAGCAATCAAAACATAGAGAAAATTGAGAATATCCTTTCCAATTGCAGGAAGGCTCTATTGGTAGGGCATTTTAATCCGGATGGGGATTCCGTGGGATCTGTGGTAGCTTTTCATCACTATCTCAATGCGAGAAATATCTTCTCCTCCATCGTTTTGCCGAGCAAATTTCCGGACTATCTGGAGTTTCTTGATCCTGTAGAGAGTAAAATAATGGTCTATACGGAACATCGGAGTGAGGTGTCAGAGGCTCTTGCGCAGGCGGACGTGATTGTCTGCCTTGATTTCAACAATTTGAAACGCACAGAACAGCTTGAACCTCTTATCAGAGAGAGTTCCATTCCTAAAATTATGATAGACCACCATCCTTTCCCAGAAACAGGGCCATTTGATGTGGTGATATCCGAGACGGAAATCTCTTCCGCCTGCGAGTTGCTTTTCAAGATTCTCTGCCAAATGCCGGATGTTAAAGGGGATGTGAACAACCTCTCCATTGAATGTGCGCGTGCTCTTTACGCAGGTATGATGACGGATACAAACAATTTCTACAATTCGGTATATCCTTCTACGTTTGAAATGGCTTCTGCGCTGATTGGTCGAGGTGTGGACAAAAATCTTATTCAGGAGTATGTCTTCAATTGCTACTCGGAGGAGAGAATGAAACTGATGGGACATCTTCTGAAGGACAGTCTGTTTCTTCTTAAAGGGAGTAATGTGGCTTACATAATGCTTAGTGATAAGGATAAGAAGGGGTATAATTTCAGTTCGGGAGACAGTGAGGGGTTCGTTAATTTACCTTTGTCAATAAGAGGAATAAAGATGTCCGCACTTTTTACGGAAAACATCTCTCCGGAAGAGACGAATATACGCGTTTCGTTCAGATCAAAAGGGAATTGGGATGTGAATAGATTTTCAAATCTTTATTTCAACGGCGGTGGCCATATTAATGCTTCCGGAGGGAGGCTTTATATTCCGTTTGATGAGGTGCCACAATATTTCGAAAAAGCATTAAAAGAATATTTGGATGAAAAATAAGGCACATCTTTTGTATAAATCGCTCTGTATGTTTAAAAAAATCATCTTTATATCTGTTGTAGTTTTGACAATGGTGGCATGCCAGGGGGCTAATGAGCTGACTGTCGCTACTCAGGAGGAGACTATTGACAGCTATATTACAGCCAATTATACTGATGATCAGATTGTGCGAAATGGAGGTTCCAACAGGATAATTGTTACTCCCGGTATCGCTTCGGTTGTCGTTGCGAAAGGTGATTCAGTGGCTTTTTACTACAACGGATACATCTTTACCAGCAAGGGGGCCGGTACTCAGTTTGTAAGTGACAGTACTGTGGTGGCTGCCGGTGAGGGGTATATGATAGATGGTTTGGACAAGGGGCTGACAGGTGCTTCACTTGGTGAGGAGTGCTACATTATATTTTCCGCCAAATACGGGTTCTATAATAAGGAGGTGGGACTTGTTCCCGCTATGTCGCCGCTTATGTATCACGTGCTTATTGCAAATATCAAGAAGAAAAAATAATAGTTGTATATTTATCGTATTATGATCAAACATTTCTCAAAGTTTATTCCGGTTTTTATCTGTGCCGCAGTTCTGTGTTCCTGTTCCAAGGATGAAAGTGAAAGTACGGAGACCATTTATAATAGAATTTTATCTTCATGGATCAAGGTAAATTATGGCTCTTCAGCTCAAAAAACTGAAGAGGGTGCCTATATATTGCACCGGACCGAGGGTACCGGCACAAAAGTGGGGGACAGTTCTTACGTTTTTGTTTCATACGCGACAAAAACTCTTGCAGGTGATTATGTCTCTACAAACAGAAAGGAGCTTTCTCAGCAGCTCGGCAATTTTGCATACAACACTTATTACGGCGATGCCGTATGGCGTGTCGGGCAGGGGGCCATATACCCGGGACTTGAAGAAGTGCTAAAGCAGATGAGAGTCGGCGGTACGGTTGAAGTTGCACTTCCCATTTCCGCCACCACGATTACGAGCAGTCTGTATGACCTGTTTTCTTCATCGGGAGAAGAGAGTAACATTATTTTCGAGGTTACGCTTGATGGCGTTGTGGAGGATATTTATGCCTATCAGGATGAGCAACTGAGAGCTTACAGCGAAAGATATTTTAACGGTCGGGATACAACTATCGACGGTCTCTACCTGATTAAGACTGTGGAGTCGCCTGAAGCGGATTCCATTGGGGAATCATCATCTATCAAAGTGAGATATATCGGTAAACTTCTGAGCAACTTTGTGTTTGATACGAATATTGAAGATACTGCAAAGAAATACAGATTCTACGACTCTGACAACTCTTATGATGCTCTTGACATAACCTTCGAGACAGACTGGTCAACACTTGCATCGTCCAATGACATAGTTTACGGCTTCGCAAATGCTATTACCAATATGAGGTATGGGGAAGAGGCGTTCGTGTTTTTCCGGTCGGATTATGGATATGGTGTAAGCGGCAATTCCGGGACCGTACCAGAGTACTCTCCACTGTGCTTCCATATTTACATTGAGCCTGAGGACTAAGTTCAAATTGTCATAGCTTGAATTATGAACAGAGAAAATGAATTAAAAGCGTTTGAACGCCTGCTTGACATCATGGATGAGCTTCGTGTGAAGTGTCCGTGGGATAAGGTGCAGACCACCGAGTCTTTGAGGCCGATGACTATCGAAGAGACTTACGAATTGAGTGATGCCATTCTTGCCAAGGATGATAAAAACATCTCTAAGGAGTTGGGAGACATCCTGCTTCACATTGTATTTTACGCAAAGATCGGTAAAGAGGAGGGTAAGTTTGATATTACGGATGTAATTAATCTTCTCTGCGAGAAATTAATCTATCGCCACCCTCACGTCTTTTCTACTACACAGGTTTCCGGGGCCGGAGAAGTTGTCCGAAATTGGGAGGCTCTCAAGAGGACGGAGAAAGATGGCAACAAGACTGTTCTTTCCGGCGTGCCCAACCATCTTCCCCCTCTTTTGAAAGCATACAGGATGCAGGATAAGGCCCGTGCAGTCGGATTTGATTGGGAGAAAAAGGAAGATGTGTGGGAGAAGGTCGCTGAAGAGTTGGGCGAGTTTAAGGAGGAACTTGAGATGCCGGATGAGCACTACAATGTAGAAAGGGTCCAAAATGAACTTGGCGATTTGTTGTTTTCCATTGTTAACGCTGCAAGGATGTATGATTTGAATCCTGATACGGCCCTTGAAAATACTTGTATCAAGTTTAAAAACAGATTTACATATATCGAACAAAAATGTAAGGAGAAGGGTGTGGAGATTAAATCTTTGACTCTTGCCCAGATGGATGAGATTTGGGATGAAGCCAAATCAAAAGGTCTGTAGCCGATGGCAGGTACTGTAGAGCCGTGGAAAGAGAGAACTCAACTTCTGCTGGGGGATGATAAGTTGCAATTGCTTGCAGATGCGACTGTTGCAGTTATAGGATTAGGAGGGGTCGGGGCTTATGCCGCCGAAATGGTGGCTCGCGCCGGAGTGGGCAGTATGATTATTCTCGATTCGGATGTGGTCAACGAAACCAACAAAAACCGTCAACTTCTTGCTTTGGATTCCAATATCGGGAAGAGTAAAGCCCGGGTGATGGCTCAGAGACTGCTCGACATTAATCCGCATATCAATCTTACCGTCATCGAAGAGTATCTTACCGAGGACAATATCCCTTCGGTAATTGGTTCATATAAAATTGATTATCTGATAGATGCCATCGATACGTTAGCCCCGAAAATAGCACTGATATGCTATTGTAGGAGCTCCGGGGTCAGGCATGTATCGTCTATGGGGGCAGGAGCCAAACTGGATGCAACAAAGATAAGAATAACGGATATCTCCAAATCCTATAATTGTCCTCTCGCGTACATTTTGCGTAAAAAACTTAGACATAAGGGCATCAGCAAAGGTTTTAAAGTTGTCTTTTCGGAGGAATTGCCTGATAGAGAAGCTATTGTTAGTGTAGAGGAACGCAATAAAAAATCACAGGTCGGTACGATTTCATATCTTCCCGCCGTTTTCGGATGTATCTGTGCTCAAGCTGCTATTTGTTTTTTGATTGAAAAACATTAAATTTGTCAGTTCAATTATTAACAACGTATGGCTTATACCGTTAAAGAGATACTGATTACCGACAAATCTGAGTTTAAGAAATTTTACCAATTTCAAAATAAGTTATACAGGGATTGTAAGACATACGTGCCTTCTTTTGATTTTGACCAGAAGAAAACATTGTCTCAAAGCCCACCGTTAGATTATTGTCGGCAGAAGCTCTTTTTAGCATACGATGGCAAAAGGGTTGTGGGGCGTGTGCTGGCTGTTATTAATCCGAGATACAACGAACTTTACGACACTCGCAGGATAAGATTCGGCTGGTTTGATTTTGAAAACGATTTTGAGATAGCAAAAATGTTGATAGATGCGGTTGAAGATTGGGGCAGGCAGGAGGGAATGGTCGATATGCATGGACCTTTGGGTTACAATACCATGTACAGGCAGGGAATGGTGGTCGAAGGCTTTGACAGTGTGCCGCCTGTCAATTGCCTTTACAATTACCCGTACTATCCTGAGTTTATGGATAAAATGGGCTTCGAAAAGGAGTGTGACTGGATTCAGTATAAGTTGAACGCTATGCAGGGAGCACCTGAAAAGTTGAAGAAAATGAGTAAGTTGCTTCTTGAAAGATATGATTTGAAAGTAGTGGATGTAAAGAAGTTGATCAAGAATCAGGATTTGATTCATGACTTTTTTTACAATTTCAATCGCAGCTTTATGTCTGTTCACAATTTTATTCCTTTGACGGAAAAAGAGATAGCTGAGGAGGGAAGACTGTATATTTCGCAGATGCGTTCCGAGTTAACCTGCTTTGTGATGGACGCTGATGACAAAATCGCCTCCTTTGGAATCTGTACTCCCGATATGTCACGGGCTTTCAAGAAGGCTAATGGAAAGATTTTTCCCCTTGGGTGGGCATATATTTTGTGGGCAAAGTCCCACTACAAAGGTATTGACCTGATGATGGTGGGGTCAGATCCAAAGTGGAAAGATAAGGGACTGTCGGCGATTTTCCATACTCAGCTTGCGGCCGAATTTTCCGAAAGGGGAATAGAGTATGGTATTACCAATCCTCAGGTCGAGACAAACGCTGCCGTTAAAGTGTGGGACAGTTATCCCGACAGAGAGGATTATATTAGAAGAAGATGTTACATTAAAAATATTAAATAAACCAAGATATTATGGTCTTAAAAGAGCTTGTTTCCGTTGTTAACGGAAAGGTTTTATGTGGCGAAAGTCACATCAACGAATCGATTGAGTATGCGTTTGCGTCCGATTTGATGAGCGATGTGCTTACATTGAGGATTACAAACTTTCTACTTATTACCGGCCTTGCAAATGTGCAGTCCGTACGCACGGCGGAGATGTCCGATCTGAAGTATTTACTCTTTGCAAGGGGGAAAAAGGTTACTGATGATATGATCGAGTTGGCTCAGGAAAATGATATGGTGATTATTACTACTCCCTATTCACTGTTTAAAACCTCAGGGCTACTGTATTCTGCCGGCATTCAGCCGGTTTATTGATTATGGTTCTCGAGTATAAAGTTGAGGGCGGGGATTTTACTCAGGCCGGAAATGTTTCATCCAGTGTAAAGAAAGTTTTAAAGCAACTCGGAATTAATCCTGTGGTGATCAAGCGGGTTGTCGTGGCACTGTATGAGGCTGAAGTAAATATTGTGGCCCACGCGTATCGGGGAGTAGTTACGGCAACGCTGGACGATGAGGGGATAAGAATTGTACTGGATGATGAGGGTCCGGGCATTGCAAGTATAGAACAGGCTATGGTCAAGGGTTATTCTACGGCATCGAAGGAGGTTAGAGAGATGGGCTTCGGAGCTGGGATGGGACTTCCCAACATTAAAGACAATGCCGATGAATTTACTATTACATCAAAGGTCGGAGTCGGAACAAGGCTCGACATATATATACATTACGTTTAGAGGTAAAAGGAGTTTATTATGAAAGACGAAGGACAAAGCAAATATTATCGCGGTTTGGAGATACGGGAAGATGTGTGTGTCGGGTGTTCGCATTGCATGAAAGTTTGTCCTACAGAGGCACTCAGAGTATCCGAAGGCAAGGCTGCAATTCATCCGGAGTTGTGTATCGACTGCGGACAGTGTTACAGAGTCTGTCCTACGCGGGCGATCCGTGTTGTGGACGATGACTTTCAGAAGATCTTTAATTACAAGCACAGGGTGTTGCTTATTCCCAATCTTTTCTTTTCTCAGTTTGAGGAAAAGATGGAGCCTGATATCATTGCAAGTATTATTGGGGATATGGGTTTCACAGAAATCTGTCCGGTTGAGCAGGGTGTTGATTATCTGATTGAAGAGATGAACAATTATATCGAGAAATCTTCTGATAAGCCGGTTATTTCATCATACTGTCCGGCAGTGGTGAGACTTATTCAGGTTAAATTTCCTTCTCTGGTAGATAATATTATGACATTGCTGCCCCCTCTGGAAATAACTGCAAAGTATATTCTGACAAAATATGAGGAAGAGGGTGTATCACTTGATGAGGTGGGTATCTTCTATCTTACACCTTGCGCAGCTAAAATTGCGGCTATCAAGGATCCGGTCGGCGGGTATGCTTCTCCTATTACCGGTGCCATAAATATGGACTTGCTATACAGCAAAGTCATGCTTGCGTATAAGCAGAAAAATTTCGGCAGCGGAAACATCAAAAATGATGATAATATAACCTCTAATGCGATCAGGTGGTCAACCACAAAAGGAGAGGCGAATGCGACAAGAGGAGTCTCCCTTGCAATTGACGGGATTCAGAATGTTATTGAGTTTCTGGAAAAAGTCGAGAATGGAGATATAGAGGGGGTGGATTTCCTTGAACTGAGAGGATGCGACGAATCATGCTCCGGCGGTATTCTGGTCAGAGGTAACAGATTTCTGGTCGCCGATAACCTGCACAAAAGGGCTTCGCTTGCTCCGTGGGTCAATCCGAATATTAAGGATTACAGGAGGATATGTGCTCCGTATATCAGATTTGATGATGTGCAGCCACGTATGTTTATGAAGTACGGCTCCGATATTAAAGTGGCAATCAGGAAGATGGAGGATGTGCGTAATCTGATTAAACTCCTTCCGGGGATTGATTGCGGCTGTTGCGGCGCACCAAGTTGCGAGTCGCTTGCCGAGGACATTGTACGCGGTGGAAAAGAGGTCAACAATTGCGTGTTCATGCAGGTAAAGAATGAAAAACAAGGTAAATTGAAAGTGGATGAGGCGATTGATATAATGGAAAAAATATGGGGTAAAAAATATGACAGTTAAAGAAGTTGTAGAAAAAATGGGTCTTAAAGTCTTTTCGGGAGAGAAAGGACTGGACCGTGAAGTTTTGGGAGGGTATACATCGGATCTCCTCTCGGATGTTATGGGACATGCCAAAGAGGGTGAGATTTGGGTAAGTTTGCAGACTCACAAAAACATTATGGCAGTTGCCGGCCTTAAGGACCTGGCAGCCATTGTATTGGTAAAAGGATTACAGCCTGAAGAGGACACTGTTGCAGTTTCTAACGAAGAGGGACTTCCAATACTTGGGACTGACGAACAGTGCTTCGAGTTTACAGGCAAGCTATATGCCTTAATTCATAATTAATGTTAAAGCCTTACAAAGGGGATTTACACAATCATACCGTCCTCTCTCCTTGCGGAGACATTGAGATGACACCGTCATTTTATGTTGACGCTGCAAAGAAGGCAGGGTATTCAATTATCGGGGTTTCTGACCACAATTCCACGCGCCAGTGCGCGGAAATATGTGCTCTTGCCCGCGAGAAAGGGTTGTTTATCCTCACCGGAGCTGAAATCTGCACAAAGGAGGAGGTTCACTGCCTTGCCTTTGTGGATGGGGAAGAGCGGCTTGCTCTCTTGCAGGAGTATCTTTCGAAATACCTGCCTCCAATTCCGAATGATCCGGAGAAGTTCGGCTATCAGTTGTGGGTAAACAGGGATGAAGAGATTCTCGGTGAGGAAGAGTATCTTCTGATCTCGGCGATAGACCAATCTATCGATGAGGTTGAGAGGTTTGTTCACTTGCTTGACGGAATATTTATACCGGCTCATATCGATAAAAACAAAAATTCGATACTGAGCCAGTTGGGGTTCGTGCCGTTTGACCTGGCGGTGGACTCTCTCGAAGTCTCGAAAAGGTGTAATTTGGAGTCGTTTTTGTCTCAGAACAGTTATTTAAAAGGGTACAATTATATTCACTCTTCTGATGCGCACTATCGTGAGGATTTTGCGGTTACCGCGTGCAATTTTTATCTGCAGAGCCTCTCATTTGATGAGATAAAAATGGCTCTCAGAAGGGAAGAAGGTAGATATGTCGAAATAATATAGAATATGAACGATTTGGCAATGCATATTTTGGACATAGTCCAAAACTCTATTTCCGCAGGGGCAAAAAGAATTGAGATATCAGTCATCATCAATCTGCTCAAGGATCTGCTCTCCATCATAATCACCGACAACGGAAAGGGTATGAGTCCCGAGAGTGTAAAAAAAGTGACGGACCCCTATTATACAAGCCGTACAACCCGTAAAGTGGGGTTGGGTATTCCACTGCTGAAGCAGACTGCGATGCAGACGGGAGGGGATGTAACTATTACCTCTGAACTTGGGGTTGGGACTACGATACAGGCGGATTTCGGATATTCAAATATAGATCGTCCCCCGCTTGGAGATTTGGCGAATGCATACGTACTTTTGATGTCAGCCAATCCGGAGATCAATATGATTCTGAACTATATTTTCAATGGTGAAACTTATTCGGTATGCACTGAGGATATTAAGGAAGCACTTGATGGTGTGCCCGTTAATGACCCGGCTGTAACGCCATTGCTCAACGATATGATACAAAGCAATATTTTAGAGTTGCAAAGTTTGGATAATAATTAAATCGTGAGTATCTTTACGCTTTTATAAAAATCTGCATTTAAACTTATAATCTTAAACATAATATCTTATAAACGTACTAAATATGAATAAAATTAAATCGCTTGATGATTTGCGCAAGATGAAGCAAAATCTGTCATCTGATATTTCAATCAGGGAGAAAAGTAACAACCCTGACAAGATTGTTCAGATACGTGTTGCAATGGCGACATGCGGTATTGCTGCCGGCGCTCGTGAAGTAATGAACACCATGCTGGAGAAGATTGCAAAAGATTCTCTTCCTGTTGTTGTAACCCAAGGCGGCTGCATGGGCTATTGTTATGCAGAACCGACCGTTGAGGTAAAAGTTCCGGGTAAAGATCCCGTTGTTTTTGGTCATGTCGATCCAAAGGTGGCTTTGGACATTATTGACAAGTATATTCTTAAAGGAGAATTAATTGACGGTATTCTGCCGGTAAATTACCAATCAATCCAAGAAAAAGCATAGTATGGTACAAGTAAAAATGCACTTGCTCGTATGCGGTGGTACCGGATGTCGAGCATCTGAAAGCAAACGACTGGTAGATGAACTTAATGCGCAGCTTCAGGCTAACGGCCTCGCTGATGAAGTTAAAGTTGTAATCACCGGTTGTTTTGGTTTCTGTGAAAAAGGCCCTATCGTAAAGGTTATTCCTGACAACACTTTCTACACAAAGGTTAAGCCGGAAGATGCTGAAGAGATAGTAAAGGAACATGTATTGAAAGGAAGAAAAGTTACCCGTCTGCTTTATGAAGATCCTGAGACAAAGACTCATGTAAGTGACTCCAAGCACATGGAATTCTATCAGAAACAGGTGCGTATCGCTCTTCGTAACTGCGGTTTCATTGATCCTGAAAACATTGAAGAATACATTGTTAGAGATGGTTATGCTGCATTGGGCAAAGTTTTGGCTATGACTCCTGCAGAGGCTATTGACATCGTTAAAAAGTCAGGTCTTCGCGGTAGAGGCGGTGCAGGTTTCCCTACAGGTTTGAAATGGGAGATTGCTTCCAAAAATAAGGCAGATCAAAAATATGTAGTATGTAATGCTGACGAGGGTGACCCGGGGGCATTCATGGACCGTTCAATTTTGGAAGGTGACCCTAACTCTATTGTTGAGGCAATGGCCATCTGCGGATATTGTATCGGTGCAACCAAAGGTTTGATTTATATCAGAGCTGAGTATCCTCTTGCAATTAAACGTTTGCAGGTAGCTATTGGACAGGCTCGCGAATTTGGTTTGTTAGGCAACAATATGCTTGGATCAGATTTCAATTTCGATATTGAGTTGAGATACGGTGCAGGTGCTTTTGTCTGCGGTGAGGAGACAGCTCTTATCCACTCAATGGAAGGTAAGAGGGGTGAACCTACCATCAAACCTCCATTTCCTGCAGAAGCAGGTTTTCTCGGCAAGCCGAGTAACGTTAACAACGTTGAGACTTTCGCCAATATTCCTGCAATATTCCTTAAAGGCTGGGAATGGTTTTCAAGCATTGGTACAGAGAAGTCAAAAGGTACTAAAGTATTTGCCCTTGCAGGCAAGATCAACAATGTCGGACTTATCGAGGTGCCTATGGGAACTACACTTCGTGAGGTTATCTTCGAGATTGGCGGCGGTATCAAAGGCGGCAAGAAGTTTAAGGCTGTTCAGACAGGCGGACCTTCAGGCGGTTGCTTGACAGAGGCTCACCTTGATACTCCTATCGACTATGACAACCTGATTGCAGCCGGTTCCATGATGGGTTCAGGCGGTATGATTGTTATGGACGAAGACGACTGTATGGTATCGGTTGCCAAGTTCTATCTTGACTTTATCGTTGGGGAGTCTTGCGGTAAATGCGCTCCTTGCCGTATAGGTAACAAGAGAATGCATGAGACTCTTGAAAAGATTTGCCAGGGTAAAGGCACAATGGAAGATTTGGACTATTTGGACAACTTGAGCAAAGTTATTAAAGACACTGCTCTTTGCGGACTCGGTCAAACTTCTCCAAATCCTGTTCTTTCAACTATGCAATATTTCCGTGATGAATATCTTGCACACGTTATTGACAAGAAATGTCCTGCCGGCAGATGTAAGGCCTTGAAGTCTTACGTTATCAATGCAGACAAATGTATGGGCTGTACGCTTTGTGCTAAAAACTGCCCTGTTTCGGCTATCACAGGAGACAAAAAAGTTCCTCATGTTATTGATCAGGCCAAATGTATTAAGTGTGGTACTTGCTACGAAAAATGCAAGTTTGGTGCAATCGAAATTCGTTAATCAATATGGAAACAATAAAATTAACTATAGACAATACGCCTGTTGAAACCGAAAAAGGTACAACTATTTATCAGGCTGCGAAGAAAGTAGGTATTAATATTCCTGCCCTTTGCTATATGAATTTGGAACATTTAGGGATAAAGAATTGTCCCGGTGCATGTAGAATATGTGTTGTGGATGTAGCAGGCCGCAGAAATCTTGCTCCTTCCTGCTCTACAGCATGTATGGAGGGTATGGTTGTAAAGACAAACACTCCGCGAGTGCTCAACGCTCGTAAGACTGTTATGGAACTTATTCTTTCCGACCACCCTAAGGATTGTCTGATCTGTCCTGCAAACGGACAGTGCGAGTTGCAGGCTCTTGCTGCTACACTTGGAGTACGTGAGATTCATGCTGTTGAAAATGCAGCTGTTTCTACTTACAGAAAAGATGCTTCTCCTTCTTTGAAGAGAGATATGGACAAGTGTATCATGTGCCGCAGATGCGAGACAATGTGTAATGATGTCCAGACGGTTGGTGCACTTAGTGCAATCAACAGAGGCTTTATGGCAGTTGTTTCTCCTGCATTTGAACAGGATCTGATCAATTCTCCTTGTACATTCTGCGGACAGTGCGTTGCTGTCTGCCCTACCGGTGCTTTAACGGAAGTTGATGATACTCCTAAAGTTATCAGGGCTTTGGCTGATCCTACCAAGACTGTTGTTGTACAGACTGCCCCTGCAGTTCGTGCAGCTCTTGGCGAAGAGTTCGGTCTTAAACCGGGTACAAGAGTTACAGGCAAGATGGCTGCTGCTCTGAGAAGACTCGGCTTTGATAAAGTATTTGATACTGACTTTGCTGCCGACCTTACCATTATGGAAGAGGGTACTGAGCTGCTTACCAGACTTTCCAAGTTTTTGGGAGGTGACAAGAGTGTGAGATTGCCTATCATGACATCTTGCTGTCCTGCGTGGGTTAACTTCTTTGAGACATATTATCCTGAGATGCTTGATGTCCCTTCTACCGCTAAATCTCCTCAACAGATGTTTGGCGCTATCGCAAAGACATATTTTGCAGACAAGATGAAGGTTAATCGCAAAGATCTCGTAGTTGTGTCAGTTATGCCTTGTTTGGCTAAGAAGTACGAGTGCCAGAGAAACGAATTTAAGGTTGACGGCAATCCTGATGTTGATTATGCTATTTCAACTCGTGAGTTGGCGCACCTTATCAAGATGGCTAACATTGATTTCAACTCTCTGCCGGACGAAGATTTCGACCAGCCGTTGGGAGAATCAACCGGTGCCGCTGTAATATTTGGTACTACCGGCGGCGTTATCGAGGCTGCTGTCCGTACCGCTTATGAGATTTTCACAGGCAAGAAGTTGGACAAAATAGATTTCACGGAACTTAGAGGTCTGGAAGGAATCAGAACTGCAAGTATCGATTTCAACGGAACAATGATCAATATCGGTATCGCTCATCAATTGGGTAATGCCCGTAAGTTATTGGACGGAATTCGTTCAGGTATGTACAATTTCCATGCAATCGAGATCATGGCATGCCCTGGTGGATGTATCGGCGGCGCAGGCCAGCCATACCATCATGGCCATTCTGAGATTATCTCTGCCCGCCACAATGCAATTTATAAGGAAGATGAAGAGAAGACTATCCGTAAATCACACGAGAATCCTTACATCATCAAGCTTTATGAAGAGTTCCTTGGCAAGCCAATGAGCGAGATGTCTCACCATCTATTGCATACACACTATTTTGACAAACATAAAGTATAGAGATATTATGAGTAACATTAAATTGCATGATAGCCAGATAAGGCAAATCAAAGATATTTGCGCATCATACGGCAACAAACCGGGTGAGTTGATTAATGTTTTGCACACAACTCAAGGCGTTTTCGGCTATCTTCCCGAAGAGGTTCAAAGAGAGATAGCTAAAAATCTCAACATACCTGTAGCAAAGGTTTACGGTGTTGTTACTTTCTATTCATTCTTCACTATGAAGCCAAAGGGCGAACATGCCATCTCTCTATGTCTTGGTACTGCTTGCTACGTCCGTGGTGCTGAGGGTGTTTTGGACGAACTGAAGAAACAGCTCGGGATTGAGGTCGGTCAGGTTACTCCTGACGGCAAGTTTTCTCTTGATTGCCTTCGTTGCGTAGGTGCTTGCGGACTTGCTCCTGTAGTACTTATCGGCGATAAGGTATATGGTCGTCTGGATCCTTCTAAAGTAAAAGAGATATTAGCTAACTACAGGTAATTTCCTCAGATACTAATTTAAAAGCCCGCCTGATTACTCAAGCGGGCTTTTTTATTATTGACAAAAGGGATGATTTACTCTCCTGCAGCCTTTAGCCTCTCTGCATTTTCAGCTATCTGGAGCTGGTCAATAACTTCCTGAATAGCACCATCCATAAATACCGGAAGATTGTACATAGTGTAGTTGATGCGATGGTCGGTAACTCTGGACTGAGGATAATTATATGTGCGTATCTTAGCTGAACGGTCTCCCGTTGATACCATAGTCTTACGCTTTGCCGAAATATCATTCAGGTATTTCTCGTATTCCATATTGTAGAGTCGTGTACGAAGTTCGCCCAATGCCTTGTCAAAGTTCTTTAACTGAGACTTTTCATCCTGGCACTGTACTACAATACCTGAAGGTATATGAGTCAGACGAATAGCGGAATAAGTAGTATTGACAGATTGGCCGCCCGGTCCGGATGAACAGAAAGTATCTTTACGGATATCATTCATATTCAGCTCGATGTCGAATTCATCCGCCTCCGGTAAAACGGCTACAGAAGCAGCTGAAGTGTGGACACGCCCCTGAGTTTCTGTCTGAGGCACGCGCTGTACGCGGTGAACACCACTTTCATATTTCAAGGTGCCATATACTTTTGTTCCGGATATTTTGCAGATTAGTTCCTTATATCCACCTACCGCTCCCTCCGATTGGCTCGTAATTTCCAACTTCCAGCCCTTTCTCTCACAATATTTGGCATACATACGAAATAAGTCTCCGGCAAAAATAGCCGCTTCATCTCCACCTGTGCCACCACGAATCTCTACGATTGCATTTTTGCTGTCTTGCGGATCGGCAGGGATCAGTAGCAGTTTGATATCTTCTTCCATTTTTGGAAGGGCCTCATCAAGCTGTCCGAACTCCTCTTTTGCCATCTCCCTCAAATCTTCATCCTTTTCGTTTTGAAGTATATTCTTTGCTTCGTTGTAATCATTAATCATCCTGCTATATTTCTCTCCGGCTGCTATGATAGGCTCAAGTTCCTTGTACTCCTTGTTGAGTTGTACATACTTTTTCATATCGGCAATAGCGTCAGGATCAGCTATTTGCTTAGATATCGAGTCGAACTTTTCCTTCAGGCCTTCGAGCTTGGACAACAAATTGTTTTCTGCCATAAGTCTTTGATTTTAGGGTGCAAAGATAATTAAAAAAGAAGAAGATAGATGATAATCATGAGAATGTAAGATATAATTATTACATTTGAAAAGTTCAAATAAACATTTAAAATCATGAAAAAACTTTTAATTTTATCTTTTATTGTCTTATTGTCGTTTTCGACGATGGGAGAAGCTCGTAGTGTATCACCCGATATTGTTTCTCAAGAGGTATTTGAGATGATTGATGGTAGCCTTAAGCCGGCACCGATTGCCTGTCCTGCATGTGGCGCAGTAGTCGAATGGACATTAGTTTCCATTATGGGTGGGATGTATTGGAAATGTCCTAATTGTGATAATTTAGAACCGGCTGAATGACGGTGAGATATAACATAAGCCGGAGCAACGCACTGCTATTTGTTTGCGCTCTGCTTTGCTTTCATGTGTTGTCTTTGTCTGCCCAACATACCGGAGTAGTTACAGGTTCTGTGGCTTCTGCACAGGGGGATACTATTGCATTTGCTTCAGTCGCCTTGACCGATGCTGATGGTAAAATCCTTTCATTTACGATATGCGATGGGGAAGGGAGATTTGCTTTAAGAGAGGTTTCGTTAGGCAAGTACAAATTGGAAATAGCGTGTGTGGGGTATCAACATGGGCATTTCGACATAGAAATATCTCAATTGAACAGCGAAATAGGAACATTCACACTTAAAGAGGGCGAATATCTTGAAGGTGCAATTGTTACAGCGCAAAGACCTCTTATTACATCCAAGTCAGACAGACTTGTTTATGACATTTCAAAAGATCCGGCTGCTGCAAAATCGAATGTTTTGGAAATAATCAACAAAATCCCATTTATTGAAGTCGATCCCAATAGCGATAAGATCAAAGTAATGGGACAAGAGGAAGGATTTTCAATAGTGGTCAACGGAAAGGAAAGTTTGCTGATTTCAGAGGCGAACCAATATGTGGCAAAAGTGCTTCAAGCCTCAAAACTAAAGCAAATCGAACTTATCACTTCTCCCGATGGTAAATATGCAGGGCAAAAAGCGGTAATAAACATAGTAACCGAATCCAATCTACCTGACGGCTTTGCTTCTCAAATAGAAGCATACGGCGGTACGGATTTGAGTTGGGGGGCGAGCTTTGACATTACATCCAAGATCAACAAGTTGATATACGACATCTCATATAGTTATTCTCAATATGATGACCCATTTGGTGTCCAATCTCACAACCGGTTGACCAATTACGGAAGTGATCATAAAAGATATCTTGACAGCCGAACGGAGACTCGGACAGGGCGCTATGGACATAATGCCTCTGTCAAGACGAGTTATAGCGTTTCCAAAAATGATTTACTGACAGCAGTCTTTAAATACAATAATGTAAAAACTGCCGAGATTGCCGTCACCGAAGATATTTATAAGAGTATTAACGATACTGTTTCTTCAAACATCAAAAGCGAATTGTTGCATAATGACAAATCCTTGAAACTTTCAGCCGGAGCGAATTATCAACGCTCTTTTGCCACCCGTCCCGGCATGTTGTTTACTGCTTCATATCTGTTGGACATAGCTGATAATGATAACAAATATGCCTTTGATACAAGAGATATGCTCAACTGTACAACTGTTACGAACGATCGTTTCAATACTCTGAACAATAGAGAGCATACAGTATTTGCCGATTTTTACAATCCTTTCAAAGATGGTCAAACATACTTTATAACCGGAAAATATATTAAGCGAAATTATAGAAGTGTCTTGTCCGAACAATCACAATTGCTGTGTGATGAAAATGTCTTTTCACTTGTGTCAAACTATTCTTTGCTAAATACTCGCGTAATGCTGACTCTTCAGGCAGGTATAGAATATACGATGTTCAACAGTAGTTTTAATAATTCCCAGTTCGGCAAACAATATTTTTCATTTTTGCCGCGAATATACTTTACATATAAGCCTACACCGAAGTCCTCTTTTTTTCTATCCCTGTACAAAAATGTTTTTCGTCCCGACATCAATTATTTAAATCCATATCAGATAGAGGTTTCGCCCAATCATATTATCAAAGGTAATCCTGATTTGAAAAACACTAAAATATATACAGCCCAATTGAAATTTATGTATTATTTTAATAATCGCATAGATATCGCATTCAGCGGATCATATTTGTATTCTCCCGATTATGTGCAGCCAATGGCAAATATTGATGACGGAGCGTATATTGTTACATATAAAAACATTGGCAGTAGGGAGATAATCGGTATTGACGGCTTCATCAATTATCGTCCGTCACTATCCGCCGTGTTTTCTTTGTCAGGGGCACTGAAACGCCAAATCTATCACTATGATCAGGTAACTAACGCCTATTGGTCTCCAATTGTTACTCTTTCTGCCAGAACAGCTCTTTGGAAAAACAGCTACCTTATGGGGCAGCTGTCTTACCATGAGTTGAGTAATGGCGCTATGGAGAACCTGGCTCAACAAACAAAATCACACAACAACTTTTCCCTGTTTTTGTTTTTCACTCAAAATATTGGCCAGCACTTAAAACTCTCTCTTGATGTCCAAACGCCTTGGGTCGCTCGTGAGAAATTGATCTCTGAAACACAATCCTCCGAATTCTACAGTTATAATGAAACACTGAGAACAGGGAGGATCTTTAAATTGAGAGTGATTTATAACTTCGGACGTTTTAAGGAATCTGTTCAGAGAAATCGCCGGCAGGTCATAAATACCGATCGCAGGTTAAGCGATTAATCTTTGCTTGGCGAAAGATAGTTGTCAAGCCATGTGTCGGTTTCGTAAAGCATGTGAAGTACATTTTCTATAGCAAGGTAACTATGACTTTCGTATGGAAGTTGAACATATCTTGCAGTGCCGCCCAGTCCCACAAGTGCTTGATACAATCTTTCAGATTGAATAGGGAATGTCCCGGAATTGTTATCCATTTGACCGTGAATCAATAGAATAGGGGTTTTTAGCTTGTCAGCGTAGTTAAATGGAGACATGTTGTCATAGACATCTTTTGCCTTCCAATAGTTTCTCCTTTCACTCTGAAATCCGAATGGAGTCAAACTTCTGTTGTAAGCACCGCTTCGTGCAATGCCGGCCTTGAACAAGTTGCTATGAGCCAATAGATTGGCAGTCATGAATCCACCATAGGAGTGTCCTCCGACAGCAACTCTTTCTCTATCACCGACACCGATGGAATCCACAAAATTAATTGCAGCCTCGGCATTCATAACTAATTGTTTGATATATACATCATTAGGCTCTTTATCCTTAGCCTCGGCAATAATCGGCATTGTAATTCCGTCCATGATAGCGTACCCTTGAGTGACCCAAAGTATTGCAGATCCGTAAGAAGGTCTGATGAAGTTGTATCTTGCTGGTCTGACTTTTTCTGCTTCTGCCGTACATTTATATTCGTAAGGATAGCCCCACATCAAGACAGGCAGTTTGCCGTCTTTTTCTTTATCATAACCTGCCGGCAGATAGAGGTTTGCATACAGCGTGACACCATCGGCCCGTTTATAGGTCACAAATTCTCTTGTTACTCCTTCCAGGTGAGGAACAGGATTATCGAAAAACGATATCTGTCTTGTCTTCTTGCCTTTCACGTCTATTGAATAGAAGTTGGGAGCTTCCTGATAACCCTGTCTTTGGGTAATAAACTTCAATTTGCTGAAATCGGTGATAGCCATAATCCTGTCTTGATAAGGGGCGGCACCCATCCATACATTTTCAATCTTGCCGTTTTTAAGCGTAAGCTTGTCAATAAAAGACATCTGATCTCCGTTGACATCCGGTCTGCTGTTGTCGGTCAGATAGATGAAAGAACCCTTTGCGTCAACATAGACTACCGGTTTGTCATATTGAT
>JAQUYF010000092.1 GCA_028691975.1 Bacteroidales bacterium
AATTCGCGCCAAGTGCGAAGAGCGGTAACGCCAAACAGTCCGTTAACCGTTGCCTGTTCCATACTCATGAAATCATACGCTGTCACGATGTTCCTCTCCTGGAGTTTACGCGTGGAACGACGGCCTATGCCCCACACATCAGATACCGGAAAACGGCTCAGCACTTTATCAATATCCTGCCGACGATACATATAACAACCGCCCCGCAACTTGGGATACTGTTTGCAGAGCTTGGATGCTATCTTGGCAAGAGTCTTGGTTGGAGCAACTCCCACTGATACAGGTATTGAAGTACACTGCAGGCAACGGTGCGACACCTCTTTGGCAAAAGCATCGTAATCCGAAACGGGCAGTCCCCGAAGATCTAAAAAAGCTTCATCTATCGAATAAACTTCCACCGAAGGGGTAAACTCCTGAAGGATAATACGTACACGCTGGGACATATCTCCGTAGAGAGCCATATTTCCCGAAAAGACCGTCACGTGGTATGCCTTGATGATGTCACGTATCTTAAACAGCGGATCGCCCATCTTGATACCGATAGCTTTAGCTTCGTTGGATCGGGCAATGGCACATCCGTCATTACTCGAGAGCACGATAACCGGCTTTCCGTTCAGGTCCGGACGGAAAACTCGCTCACACGAGACAAAGAAGTTATTGCAGTCTGCAAGAGCGTACATTTACTATTCAGGCTTGTTTGATGATGTAGGTAACAACACCCCATATCATGAAATTGCTCTCCTGATGCACATCAATAGGCTTATACCTTGTGTCCGTTTCATTTGCAGGCATCAGGCGAACTCTGTCACTTGATATTTCCACTCGCTTTAGTGTATATTCTCCATCAATATAACATACAGCCTTGCAATTATTGTACGGTTCAAGGCTGCGGTCCACAATAACAATGTCCCCTTCATCCATAGCGGCATCAACCATCGACACACCGCTGATGCGGAAAAAGAAGGTTGATGCAGGGTGGCGAACAAGCAACTTCGCAAGATCCAGCTTCTCGCGCACATCATCCGAAGGCGAGGGGAACCCGGCCCTGACATTGCCCATCAATACCCCGTCCCCGGAACTCTGAGGGTCAATTTCATACGGTGTCATCTTATCCATACGGCAAAGGGATATCTGCTATCTCAAAATATTATTTGTGTATTTAACAAGGAACAGATCGTGCAGGCCGCGATAGGTCTCCATGATCTTATCGGAGCAAGACTGAGCGTAATCATTTAATATCCCGACAGCTTTTTCATGATTTTTTTTGTCCAACGCCAGGTATTGCTTCTCAATCTCCTGATTTTGAACGAAAAACGACTCTTCCATAGGACCACGTGCATTCTGCAAATCTATTTTGGCTTTCTGGTAGCACATATTCAGCATATTGTCTATAACATCAATCGCCCAATGTGCAGAAGTAGATGAATATTTCCCCGGATCGTACTCTTGATAAGCATCAGGAATTTTGGTTACACCACAGAAGAAAGGTATATACGGAGAAGTATATGCATTATCCTGAAATACCCAGTAGATTCCGCCTATTTCATTCGGCAACCAGCCTCTGAGCTGCGCGCAAAAGCCGTAATACCCATCAACTCTGGCTGTTAAACGTCTTCTGTTTGTTTTCAACAACTTCTGCAAGTCTCCACTTGGAAATGGAGTTGCAAGCGGGCTTTTCAACAACTCACCATTCGGACCGGGGATGTACCAAACTGCATCATTTTCCTTGTCATAAATCGTTCCGGTAAAAGTAGAACGCTGAAAATCCATTATGTCTTTGATAGTAAATAACTTATTCGGCTTAAATGAGAACGGATACATTCCTATCGGTTCAATTGTTGCCCCATACTGATTCAGATTCTGGTAAGGATCTGATGTCCAACGCTTCGGCAATTCAGGTAGTGTCGGGTTGTACAGTGCATTGAACAACCACTGCCGGTGCGTATGTGCCTCTCTTGGAGTCACCCCTGCGTATGCATTGCTCCATATAAAAGGCATGGTACCATTCGGATCCCACCACCCATTTTCTATTGCGACACTCTGGTAGTTAGCACTTGCCCTATATATGTCGGGTTGCGACAAATCTATCTCCTCTATGACGCTCCAGTTGGATATTATTGCAACATGATCGTCAGGTACTCTTTGTGCGGCCCAGATGCAGCCCAACTTGCCACTCTCCTTCTTCCAACCCTTTCCTACCGCAAAAAACTCCAGCACCCATACCTCATTAGGATCTGCAAGAGTCAGCAACTCAGGATCTTTGCCGCATGACGGCAAAAAACCGTATGTCTCCATCAGCTTTGTAATCAACTCCAGTGCCTCTCTGGCTGTCTTACATCTCTGTAAAGCAAAAACCTGAGCCTGCTCAATTGTCATAATTTGGTCTCCTTCACCCAAACCAACCTCCAGTTCAGGACGTTGATTAGTCGTACTCTCGCCTATACAAAGCTGATATTCATTCATTTGCGAATAAGCAGAATGAAAATATGTGTATGTCTCTCTCACTTGAGGGATAGTGCCCAGCACCTTTCCATAATCATCCAGTGGACGGCCGGCATCCAATATGCCCCAATAAATATTAGCCATTGCACCCTTCGGAAATTTCTCTCCCTTAACAACCCTTATCCTGCTGTCAGGGCCACAATCCGTATGCGAATTGAGCACACTGCCATCCACAGTTGCCTTCTTGCCGGCCACTATCACTGTACACGCCTCCACCCTGACAGGAGCTAACATTCCAATAACTACAATCAGTCCGATAATCGCATTTAGCCCGGACTTAATATAACACTCTATCTTCATTACTTTTTAATTTTAAATATTTGTTACACAAAAATAGCATTTATAATCTGAATAAACAACTCCACACCCGTTCAAAAAGAATGGCTTCACAGCCCTTTTATCGGCAGTTATATTATCACCGTCCACATTAAATCGCCCATTGTTTTAACATATCAGAATTCCAATTGTTACATTTGTGAAAAATATCTTATGCTGACAGGTCATTACGGTCCGGCCTTCATAATCAAGGCTACCAACAAAAAAATTCCTCTGTGGATGCTGTTCCTTGCTGTACAACTTCCGGATATCATTTGGGATACACTAATCCTGGCAGGTATAGAGAAGGCGCGTATTAATCCGTCTCTGCCGTCCAATCCTCTTGAAATCTATTATATGCCCTATTCACACGGATTGGTATCGACTGTTCTCTACTCATTGGCAGTCGTAGGAGTGTTGATGCTTGTTCCAAACATACGCAGACATAAGGCTATCGCATGGTGGTGTGGAGCGGCAGTATTTTCGCATTGGCTGCTCGACTTCCTGTCTCACCGTCCAGATTTGCCGATATTAGGCGATACATCGTTGAAAATCGGACTTGGATTGTGGAACTGTCCCGTATGGGCTACTGTAATAGAGGTAGCTTTGTTTCTCGGCAGCGCAATCTGGTATGCAGTATCAGTGGGTGGATTTCGCCGTCGTGCAACGTGGTTATTCTGGATCTTTGTCGCGATATCAGTTGCGACCTCCTGCATACATAGCGAGGCGATACCGTTTACCACCCCATACCCGATAGCCATATTCGCTTTGGTCTATTACGTCCTTTCAACGCTTACTATATATTTCGTCGAGCGCAATCAGCTTCGTACGAATTAAGAGTTGTACCGTATGTTTCATTACCGCTCTTAATCCACAATATCACAGCTTATTACCGCACAAGCTAATCCCCATGTCCGACACAAGACACACTCCAGAGAGGCATTCTACATGGACATAGGGAGTAGTATTATTCGTAAAACACTGTTATACAACTCATTACCGCACAAGCTAATCCCAATGTCCGACACGAGACACACTCCAGAGATACATTCTACATGGACATAGGGAGTAGTATTATTCGTAAAACACTGTTATACAACTCATTACCGCACAAGCTAATCCCAATGTCCGACACGAGACTTCGACATAAAGAAGGTCCGTATTAGTAACACTCTGGTAGTACGCATTATATACAATCAGCTGTTCTACATCTTCTTTTGTAGTATTGTAAATAGTTGCTTAAATGCCATTTTGAGCATGGTCGCCCAGTAATTCACTTTCGACATAAAGAATTGCAATATTTGTAGCACGCCGGTAATCTGCACTATACTATTTTTGCTATTCTACATCTCATGACATTGCATTCGGCAGCGTTGTCAAAATGTTGCTTAAATGCCATTTTGAGTGTGGCCGCCCAGCAATTCACTTTCGACATAAAGAATTGCCATATTGGTAACTATTTGGCACTGTAACATCGCCGGCGAAACCATGTCGCAGTGAGTTTCAATTTGGCGGAAACGAGAATGTCATTTAATGCGCATTTGTCAATGCCGAAAAGGAAATCTCGCCACAGCCACAATTCAGATGTCGATGTTGCCGGAGATTTGCAGTACTACAAATATCAAATATCTTTA
>JAQUYF010000093.1 GCA_028691975.1 Bacteroidales bacterium
TTCAAAGTATTCCTAACGAGATCACTATCTCCACAACCAATATGCCTCATGGGTATCATCGTGATTTCCAACTTCTTAAAGACATCATCTTTCCGGCTATAGATGCCATGCACTCTGTAATACGGATGACGGCATATATGCTGGACAAAATGGAAGTCAACAAGGAGATCATAAACGATCCAAAATACGACTATTTATTTACTGTAGAAGAAGTTAACAAGAGAGTACTGTCAGGTGTTCCATTTAGAGATGCCTACAAGAGTGTGGGTATGGAAGTGGCCAATCATACCTTTTCAAGCAACATTTCGGAACAATACAACAGTGTCGCAAAGCTTCATCATACACACATTGGAAGCATAGGCAACCTCTGTAATGAGATGATATGCGATAAAATGAATAATGTATTGAAAATGTTTGAGTAGCGAGTAGAGAGCACCGTCAAGCCTCATCCACAATTACCTCTCCGGCCGCATCGCACCATGACGATTGCATGATTGTGTAGTCGGATTCGGGCTGTACCTTGATCTTACAGCCATATTTCTTAGCCCATTTGCGCTTTATACAGTTGAAGCCTTTGGTAAGGTAGGCGGCGAATATAGGATTTACTTTCAGGGTAAAATTCCTGATACCTTTCTCTTTTACATAGAAAGCCAACTGTCTCTCAAGTGTCTCGTCGAAAAGAATTGACGGACCTATTTTGCCTGTTCCGTTGCAGGCAGGACAAGTCTCGGATGTATTTATCTCAGTAGCCGGTCGCACTCTTTGACGGGTAATCTGCATCAGGCCGAAACGGGTGAGTGGGAGAATTGTGTGCTTGGCACGATCTGAAGACATTACATCCATCATGTGTTTGTACAGCTTAATCTTATGCTCGTTACTGTCCATATCGATAAAGTCGATAATGACGATGCCACCCATATCCCTGAGCCTTAATTGCCTTGCAATCTCGTCAGCAGCATTGACATTGACTTCGTAAGAATTGTCCTCTTGATCTTTCTGTTTGGCACGTATGCCACTATTTACATCGATAACATGCAGAGCTTCAGTATGTTCAATGATCAGATATGCTCCCTGTTTAATCGAAACAATCTTGCCGAATGAGCCCTTTATCTGCCTCGAAACCTCAAAATGGTCGAATATCGGCTCTGATCCCTTATAAAACTTGACAATCTTCTCCTGATCAGGGGCAATTAACGAAATATAGTCGGCAACCTCTTCATATACAGCCTCATCATTAACATAGATATTGGAAAATGAATCGTTAAGCAAATCTCGAAGTATGGTGGTAGTACGACTGTTCTCAGTGAAAAGAAGTTGCGTAGTCTTTGATTTGGCAATCTTCGGCCACGACTCTTCCCACTTTTGAATCAAAGATTTCAACTCTGCATCAAGTACTGCCGCCTTCTTCCCCTCAGCTGCAGTTCTGATGATTACTCCATAGTTGCGTGGAAGGATACTGTATATCAGCCTCTCGAGGCGTTGTTTTTCATCCTTGGATGTAATCTTTTGAGAGATGCTGACCTTGTCAGAAAATGGCATCAGCACCATATTGCGGCCTGCAATCGATATCTCGGCCGTCAGACGGGAACCTTTTGTGGAAATAGGTTCCTTTACAATTTGCACCATGATCGGCTGTCCCGGGGAGAGGAACCGTTCAATCTTACCCTCTTTCTCAAGTATCTCGTTGATCTTGACACTTGAATAAAAAGTGGAATAATTCCTGTTGGCATTAATTTGCCTTACAAAATAGTCAAAAGCCTTAAAATTGAGGCCCAAGTCAAGATAATGGACAAAAGCATCTTTCTGATCCCCGATATCGATAAATGCAGCATTAAGCGATGGGAGTATCTTCTTGACTTTTCCCAAATAAACATCTCCGACATTATAGCCCTTTTTACCGTCATTTTCCTCTCTGTTCAACTCAATGAGTCTGTGATTCTCCAAAAGAGCTATTGAAATCTCATTCTGCTTTGCCTCAATAACCAGGTCTTTATCCATCTGAATCCTTCTACTTCTACTTTAAAAATAATAATCTAAAGCGAACTCAAATCGCATTGAATTCGCTTTAGATTAAATCTGAAAGAATAAATCGGCGACAAGACTATTTCTTCTTGTGTCTGTTCTTGCGCAAACGTTTTTTACGTTTGTGCGTAGCCATTTTATGTCTCTTTCTCTTTTTACCGCTTGGCATAATTTCTTTATATTAAAAATTTACTAAATAGTTTTCACCTTATTTACAAAGACTTTTGCGGGCTTGAAAGAAGGAATTTTATGTGCAGGAATAACGATTGTCGTATTCTTAGAAATATTACGTGCAGTCTTCTTCGCGCGTTCTTTGATGATAAAACTACCGAAACCGCGGAGATATACATTCTCTCCATTCGATAATGATGATTTAACACTTGTCATAAATTCTTCCACGATGTTTTGAACAGCAATTTTCTCAACACCTGTTTTCTTTGCAACTTCATTAACGATGTCAGCTTTTGTCATGATAATTAATTTATTATTGGTTAATATATTTTCTCTATTGGGACTGCAAAAGTATAGTTAATTTTTTAATATTCAAAAAATAAGCAAATTTTTTATGCACATTTTACGCATTAAAGTTTGGCATAATGATTGACCTATTATATATATCCGCATCAGAATCGGCAAAATTTCAATTTTTACCGCTAATTTTGAGGCAGGGCATTAAATAAACTGACAAATTGACACAATGAAAGATATTTTAGACAAATTTTTAACAGGCGATTCGCCGGAGATGAGTATTATTCCGGTAATGAACATAGATGCCGGTCGCAATCTGAAAGATATCCAGATGCCGCCGGTACTTCCGGTTCTCTCATTAAGAAATGCAATTCTGTTTCCCGAGACAGTGATTCCAATCACTGTCGGAAGGGAAAAATCGATAAAACTTGTAAACGAAGCATACGCCTCAAGCAAGATAATAGGTGCTGTTACCCAGCGCGACCCGAAAATTGAGGATCCTACCCCAATCGATCTGTTTGATCTTGGTACACTTGGCAAGATAATTAAGATTATTGAGATGCCGGACAATACTATTACGGCAATTGTACAGGGTATTAAGAGATTTCACATTGACCAGATCAATATTACAGAGCCGTACATGATGGCCAACGTCACCTATCTGGAAGATATTTTACCTGCCGAAGATGACAGAGATATGAGTGCTATTGCGGGAAGTATCAAGGATGCTGCACTGCAAATCGTCAAATTGTCTCCAAATATGCCGCAGGAAGCATCTTTTGCGATCAAAAACATTGATGGCTACGAGTTTCTGATAAACTTTATTGCTTCCAGCATTGATATGGACAACATCCTCGAAAAGGTCGAGTTACTGAGGGATAATTCTCTTAAAGCACGGGCTTTAAAGTTGTTGGAGCTGTTAAACAAGCAAATTGATCTTTTGAAGATTAAAGATGATCTTCAGAAAAAAGTCAGATCCGAGATAGATCAGCAGCAAAGAGAGTATTACCTTAACAATCAACTGAAGACAATTCAGGAAGAGTTGGGCATCAACTCTGATGAAGAGGACTTTTCTGAACTTAAGAAAAAGGCAAAAGACAAAAAGTGGCCTGATTATGCCGCAAAGGCCTTTGATAAAGAGCTGCAGAGACTACAGAAGACCAATCCCAACTCCCCGGACTTCAATATACAGTTTTCATACGTTGAATTTTTGGTTAATCTGCCTTGGGATGATATGACAAAGGACAATCTGGATCTCAAGCATGCTCAGCAAGTTCTGGATGAAGACCATTGCGGACTTGAAAAGGTCAAAGAGAGAATAATTGAATATCTGGCAGTTCTAAAGCTGAAAGGAGATATGAAATCCCCTATCCTCTGCCTCTACGGCCCTCCGGGAGTCGGAAAGACATCGCTCGGAAAGTCTGTTGCCAGAGCTTTAGGCAGAAATTACGGCAGGATCTCTTTGGGAGGTCTTCACGATGAATCAGAGATAAGAGGACACAGGCGTACATACATAGGTGCAATGCCGGGACGAATCATTGAAACAATCGAGCGAGCCGGCAGTGCCAACCCTGTTATTGTACTTGATGAGATAGATAAGGTAAGCGACGACTTTCGTGGCGATCCTGCGTCAGCCCTTCTTGAAGTACTTGACCCTGAGCAAAATACCGCATTCCATGATAATTATCTTGACATCGACTACGACCTTTCAAGAGTGCTGTTTATCACTA
>JAQUYF010000094.1 GCA_028691975.1 Bacteroidales bacterium
AATCAGGCTCAAAAGTTAGAATAATTATTGGAAGTGCCACGAAGATTCAGCTCTTCAACGGTATCGAATCCATTATGCCGTTTATCTTTGACAATCTGTCATAATAAGGAGAAAAAAAAAGGGTAAGCTTAATATATCGCACCGCTCAACCATCTACCCTTGCTACCTTCCGGTCCTGGGGGAGTTCAATAGGAGCTGGTCGTATATGACTTACCCGACACAAAGGTAGCTATTTTTTTCAAATTGAAAACAAATTGATCTATTAATATGATTTTAGCAGACGATATTATCGCACTCCTTAAGGAGCATGGCACTCCGGAGAAGGCAAAGCACCTTTCCTACTATTTTAAAACGGGTGAGGGAACTTATGGTGAAGGGGATCTGTTTATCGGAGTAGAGGTCCCCGTGACGAGGAGTATTTTATCAAAGTACTGGAAGGATATTGACCTTTCGGAGATAAAAAAATTGACGGAATCTGAGTATCATGAGGCGCGGCTCGTAGGTTTTCTCTTGTTGCTCAAGAAATATGAAAAGAGTAAGGATCAGATGAAAAAGCAAGAGTGTGTAGATCTTTATATTCACCAGGCTGACTATCTGAATAATTGGGATCTTGTGGATCTGAGCTGCTATAAGTTATTGGGTGCGTGGCTGTTAGATAAGGATAGAAGCATCTTGTACGAATTTGCGCGCAGCGGACACCTTTGGAGGCAGAGAATAGCTATTGTTACATGTATGTGCTTTATAAAGCAGGGCGACTTTAAGGATTGTGAAGCTATCGCCGATCTCTATCTGGATCATAAAGAGGATTTGATTCATAAGGCAACCGGTTGGATGCTACGTGAAGTAGGCAAGCAGGACGAAGCCGAATTGAAGCGGTTTCTTGCATCGAGATACAGGCAAATGCCTCGCACAATGCTCAGGTATGCTATAGAAAAGTTTCCACCCGATATTAGGTCTCAATACATAAAGGGAGAGATTTAATTACTATATTTGCCGCTGTTTTTACGGGAATGGAGGTATGAAAATCGCTGTAGGACTCTCCGGAGGTGTTGATTCAAGTGTTGCTGCGTTGCTTTTGAAGCAGGCGGGATATGATGTATTCGCACTTTTTATGCAAAATTGGCACGATACGACCGGTACTCTTCATGGAGATTGCGAATGGGAGGAGGATAAGGTCGTTGCCGAGATGGTAGCCAAAAAAATAGGCATACCTTTCCATTTTGTGGACTTGAGCGATACATATCGTCTGCGTGTGGTGGATTATATGTTTGATGAGTATGAAAAAGGACGAACTCCCAATCCCGATGTCCTCTGCAACAGAGAGATAAAGTTTGACGCATTTCTGAAGTGTGCTATTGAACTTGGAGCCGATTATGTGGCTACCGGCCACTATTGCCGCAAAGATGAGTTCGCAGATGCCAATGGAAAGACAATTTACCGCATTTTGGCGGGAGCCGACGGCAATAAAGACCAGAGCTATTTTCTTTGCCAACTCAGTCAGGAGCAACTTTCGAAAGCCATGTTTCCAATTGGGGATCTGATGAAGCCGGAGGTGCGTCGTATAGCAAAAGAAGCAGATCTTCCGAGTGCGGAGAAGAAAGATTCGCAAGGCATCTGTTTTGTCGGAAAAGTCGATCTTCCAATTTTTCTGCAGCAGAAGCTCAAGGCAAAAGAGGGGCGTGTAGTTGAGATCTTTCCTGATTTTTATGACAACGTGGAGAGTAAAGATGATATAGTCTCTCTTTCAACTCCGCTGAAATATCTGGAAAGCGACGGAAAGGTAATCGGGAAGCACCAGGGAGCGCAATTTTATACTATCGGACAACGCAAAGGTCTCAATATCGGAGGGCACAAAGAGCCACTGTTTATCATTGCAAATGATATGGATAAGAATATTATTTACGTGGGAGAGGGACAAAATCATCCCGGGCTTTATCGAAAGGCTCTGCATATTCTTAACGATGAGATTCACTGGATAAGGCCTGATCTGAAGATGACGATGGGTGAGCAGAGAGATTACCTGATCAGAATCCGTTACCGTCAACCGTTGCAGCATGGCAAATTGATTTACAATGAGGAAGGTCTTTATATCCTCTTTAACGAACCTCAGAGGGGAATTACTCCCGGTCAGTTTGCAGCATGGTACAATCCTGACGGTGAGATGATAGGAAGCGGAGTTATCAACAAATAGCAATAAATTTATTAATATAATGCGCAAGTTTTTACTACAATCGTTCACACTGTTTACAGCACTGCTGCTGATCTCATGCTCCAAAGATAAAATTGATCCCGAAGAGCCGTTGTCTGATGATGCATATCTGACGTCAGTAAGTTTTCTTATGGGAGACAACCCCGGTTTGACCCAAAATCTCTATGCCTTTAATGGCGGGGCGTACTTTTACGTCTCAATTCCTGAAGACATGAATATCAAAGCCATGAAGGCTTCCTACTCTATTCCGAAAGGTGCAACAGTATCAATAGAAGGTGTGGATCAGGTTAGCGGTTCGACCGTCAATGATTTTTCCGGTCTTGTATTGGTGAAGGTGACATCCGCTTCAGGTAATAAGAGCTCGGTGCATACCGTATATGCCAAATATGGTGACAATACCATTGATCAGAAGGTATATAAGTTTATGACTGACTACTCCATCCCGGGTGTATCAGTTTCAGTTATGAAAGATGAGACGATTATCTACTCATCCGGCTATGGCTTTGCTGTTGAAGCAACAAGGACAAAGACTACGGCAGACCATCTGTTCCGTTTGGCAAGTGTTTCCAAACAGTTTACCACGCTTTGTATTATGACCCTCTATGAGAGGGGACTTCTTGACATAGACAGAAACGTATTCGGTGAGAATGGCATTCTGAATGCACAATTCCCCGGTGTTACCGGAGCAAAAGCTACTGTTACGGTACGCAACTTTTTGCAGCACAACAGTGGTTGGCCTACATCTCCGGATCCTATGTTTTCAAGTATCAGAGACGGTAAGACAATAGATGATTTAATCAGATATATTCTTGATCAGGAGTTGATTAATGTTCCAGGTTCTACTTATGCCTATTATAACATGGGCTTTGGCATTCTTGGCAGAGTTGTTGAGGTAGTAAGTGGCCAGCCATACGAGACGTTTCTGCAGAATGAAGTTCTAAAAAAAATGGGTATAACGGATATTCATGTGGGTGGAGGTGAGTCTGAACGTCTTGCCAACGAATGTGTCTATTATTCTCAGGATGGTACAAACGGGTACGGTAACCCGATGCAGGTGATTGCTGCGGCAGGCGGGATCATCTCTTCTACCAATCAGTTGATGAAGGTACTTGCACATATCGATGGCAGGGACGGTGTTCCGGATATTCTGAAGCAGTCAACCCTCGATCTTATGTACAATTCTCCTACAGCGAACTATGCAAGGTATAGCCTCGGTTGGAGGATTGGTCACAGCCTCTATCCGGGAGCACATTATCATTCCGGTAATCTTGCCGGCACCACTGCTATGTGGGTGGGTAATACCAATAACGGAATGAGTGCTGCCATTCTTGGCAATTCAAGGAGTTACATCTCAGGATATGATGATGCTTACTATATTTTAATTTCGGATATTATCAATTATTTTGACTAAAGATTGACTGTGATTCAAGATATACAGAATAGAGATATTGTTATCGTCGGCGGTGGAGCTGCCGGAATGATGGCTGCCCTCAAGGCTGCCGAGGCGGGTTGTTCCGTTACTGTTCTTGAGAAAAATGATATTTGCGGTAAGAAGATTCTCATCACGGGAAAGGGCAGATGCAACTTGACCAATAATAAAGAGTGGAGTGAGTTTTCAACTCATATCCATCCTGTCGCCGCTTTTTTAAGGCCGGCATTTTACAATTTTGACAACTTTAGGACAGTTGAATATTTCAACTCTATCGGGCTGCCGACATCGGTTGAGCAGGGTGGAAGGATATTCCCTCTTTCAATGCGGGCAGCAGATGTTCCCAAAGTGATGGTCAGTCGCCTTAAAGAACTTGGAGTAGAAATTATATATGGGGCTGATGTTAACGCCGTCTCGCAGGTTGGAGAGATGATTAAGTGTACTTATTGTCTCTCTCCCAACGGCTTGGCAAGCAATTCTATTTTGTCGAAAGCCGTTATTATTGCGACAGGTGGACTTTCTTATCCTTCCACCGGATCTACCGGGATGGGATACGAACTTGCCGAAAGTTT
>JAQUYF010000001.1 GCA_028691975.1 Bacteroidales bacterium
ATGAGGAGCAACGTAACAATGTAAAGAACAATCGTGAGTACGAGTCTCTTTCAAAGGAGATTGAGTATCAGGAGTTGGATCAGCAGTTTTCCGAAAAGAAAATTAAAGAGGGAACTATATTTATTGCGGAGAAAAAAGGCCTTCTCGAAGAGACTAAAAAGCAGCTCGATGGAAGGGGAGTGGACCTTGTAAACAAGAAAAAAGAGCTGGAAACCATTATAGAAGAGACTTCTAAAGAAGAAGATATGCTTCTCAAACACAAGGATGAGTTGATTGCAAAAATTGACGAAAGAATGGTCGTTGCATACAATAAAGTCAGATCAAATGCTAAAAACAAATTGGCTGTTGTAACAGTCAAGAGAGATGCCTGTGGCGGTTGCTTCAACAAGATCCCGCCTCAAAGACAGCTTGATATTGCCTTGAGTAAGAAGATCATTGTCTGTGAATACTGCGGACGTATTTTGGTTAGCGCCGATTTTGAGAAAGAGTAGTCAATAGATATATTGGTATGGCCAAGACATTTGACAAGGACAAGAAGAAAGTCGATATCTCCGTCATTGCGGAAGATATGGGTGGTCGCAAACCTCCACAAGCCTTAGAGATTGAAGAGGCAGTGTTGGGGGCGTTGCTGCTTGAGCCTAATGATATCGCTGATGTCCTTGATCAGATTACGGCTGAATGTTTTTACAAAGAATCACACAAAAAGATTTTTACTGCCATATGCGATGTTTTTCGCAGGAATGATCCTGTGGATATATTGACTGTTGTCAATGAACTTACTACTCAGGGGGAGTTGGACAATGTCGGAGGATCAGTCTATATCAGCCAGTTAAGTTTAAAAACCGGATCTGCGGCTCACCTTGAGTACCACGCAAAGATCTTACTTCAAAAGTATATTCAAAGAGAGCTTATTTCTATTTCTTATGACGTGCAGAAACAGGCTTTTGACGATACTATGCCGGCAGATAAGCTTGTGGACAGTGCTGAACAGAAGATATTTGCGCTTGCTGAAAGGAATATGAAGCGCGAAACTACTCCAATAAAGACTGTTATTTATCAGACTTATACGGAAATATCTGAAAATCAAAAGAAGGAAGATGGCCTAAGTGGTGTGCCTTCAGGTTTTAACTGTATAGACAATGTTACATACGGATGGCAGAAAGCAGATTTGATTGTTCTAGCTGCTCGCCCTTCGGTCGGTAAGACCGCGTTTGTGCTCTCGATGGCCAGAAATATGGCAGTTAGCAGTAATATCCCTGTGGCTATGTTTTCTCTTGAGATGCCGAGCACGCAACTTGTTATGCGTTTGCTTGTAGGAGAGACCGGACTACCGACAGACAAACTAAAAGGGGCAAAAAAACTTACTAAGGAAGATTGGGCTCAATTGGATTATGGACTGAAGTCTCTGGCGAAGGCTCCATTATTTTTAGACGATACTCCATCACTATCGATATTTGAATTTCGTTCGAAAGCCAGAAGATTAGTTAATTATAGCCATGTACAGATGATTATCATCGACTATTTGCAGCTTATGACCGGTCCTCCGGAGCTGAAAGGCATGCGAGAGCAAGAAGTTTCATCCATTTCCCGTTCACTTAAGGCAATTGCAAAAGAGTTGGCTGTACCGATAATAGCCTTGTCGCAGTTAAACAGATCAGTAGAGATTAGAGGGGGTAATAAACGTCCTCAGTTGAGTGACTTGCGTGAGTCCGGTGCCATTGAGCAGGATGCCGATATCGTAATGTTTCTTCACAGGCCGGAAGTCGTCGGTACTGAAGATCGAGACTCTTCTCCCGGAGATACTACGCTAATTATCGCCAAGCACCGTAATGGCGAGACAAAAGATATTCCGATGAGATTTATCAAGTCGGAAATGAGATTTATCGAAGCTGAGAGAGATCAGCAGGGAATACCATCAAAAATGAATCAGGAGAACAGGGATAGTGAACTTCCGACATCTTCAGAGTTTAATTAAAAATTAGATTAAAAATGAAAAATAGATATTTTAGAATATTGTTATCAGTGTCTGTAGCTTTATCGTTTGCTGTGACACTTTCTTTTGCCGCGGCTCCGTCTTATCCATTTCAGAGCGGAGAGGATATGGAAATAATTATCCATTACAAATGGGGAGTAAAAGCGGATATTGCTGCCATTCAATTTACATTCAGGGAGATACAGGAGACAGGAAAGGAACCGTATTTTCATCTTGTTGCAACCGCTTCAACCTATCCGTTCTGGGACTCTGTGTTCAAAGTCAGAGATGTGTATGAGTCTAAGTTTTCCGTGAAGGACCTCGGTCCGATTTATTTCCACAGAGATGTCAATGAGGGAAAGTATTGGGCGAAGAATTGGTATTCATGGAGTGATGACCAGATGAGTTTACGTACAGTTGTTGACAAGAAAGGTCGTGTCCGCCGAGATACTACATTTAATGAGGGTGTTGTCATTAGAGATGTTGTAAATCTGTTTTACAGTGTGAGAACTCTCGATTTTGAAAAGCTTCAAGCCGGAGAAAAAGTATATTTCACTGTCGCAATTGATAGAAATGTTGTCGATCTGATGATTAGGATGGTTGGAAAGGAACAAAAGAATATACAGGAATTAGGGACCTTTAATACTGTTAAATTGGCAGTAGGCGTCAAGGCAAGAAACTTGGACCATTCAAAAGATGAAAAGTCACAGTTTGATTTCGGCGCTGCCGTGGAAGATCCGAAAGAAATGAGTGTCTTTTACGGAGAGAAGATATATATGTGGTTTTCGGATGATCAAAACAGATTGCCGCTCTATTTTTCGGCACCTGTAACTATAGGGTCAATCAATGGAAGAGTTTCTAAAATTACCGGAGTGAAATATCCGATCACAAGTTTAATATCTCCTGCAAAATGAGTAAGAAAGACAGTATAATACATGATGGTGTTGTGGTGGGCATTTCCGAAGATTATATCACCGTTGAGTTTGTAAATAAGTCTGCCTGCGCTGCTTGTCGTGCTAAAGGCGTGTGTGCTGCCTCAGATGAATCCATAAGAGAGATTGATATACCATACAGTATAAGTACTCTGGCCGGAGACTATCACATAGGTGATCCGGTCAATATTATTCTGAGTTCTTCCCTTGGATTGAAGGCGGTTTGGATTGCATACGTAATACCGTTAGCTATATTGCTTGTCATGCTGCTGATATTATCCGCATTTAAGATGAGTGAATTGATTATGGGGTTGGGATCAGTAGCAGCAGTGGCGGTTTACTACCTGTTTGTCTATATTTTTAGAAACAAACTCTCAAAAGTCTTTACTTTTTCTATAGAAAAAAAACTATCTAAATGAGTACAACAATTATTTTAACAATTGCCTGTTTGGGAGTCTTAGGACTCCTTTTTTCAGTGGTATTGTACCTGGTCGCCCAGAAATTCAAAGTTGAAGAAGATCCGAGGATTGAGCAGGTTGAGTCCATTTTGCCCGGGGCGAATTGTGGCGGATGCGGTCAGGCCGGCTGCCATGCTTTTGCCGAAAATGTGGTTAAGGCACCGAGTATAGGTTCATTGTTCTGTCCTGTGGGAGGCAATGCGGTCATGAGTAAGATCGCGGCTGCTCTCGGCCAGGAGGCAGTCGAAAAAGAACCGATGGCGGCTGTCGTCAGATGTCACGGTACATTTGATAACAGGGAACGCGTAAATCATTTTGACGGCTATTCATCCTGTAAAGTAATGTCCGCTCTCTACGCGGGAGATACCGATTGCAGGTATGGATGCCTTGGAGAGGGTGATTGCGAGGATGCCTGCCAGTTTGATGCGATACATATCGATCCTAAGAGAGGTGTCCCTGAAGTGGATGTGGATAAGTGTACTGCCTGTGGAGCATGCGTGAGGAGTTGCCCTAAGGGAATTATTGAGCTAAGACCGAAAGGACCGAAAAACAGAAAGGTTTATGTCTCATGTATGAACAGGGATAAAGGGGCCGTTACCCGTAAGGCCTGCATAGTAGGCTGTATCGGTTGCGGAAAATGTGCAAAGGTTTGCCCGTTTGGCGCGATAACGGTCGAAAACAATTTGGCATATATAGATTTTACAAAGTGTAAGTTATGCCGAAAATGTTATGATGAGTGCCCGACAAAGGCTATTTGGGCTGTGAATTTCCCAATCAGATTGCCTAAGTCTGCTACTGAACCTCATACAGAGCCTAAAGTCGAACAACCGGTTGAAGAAAATAAGGAGGCTTAAATATGAAGACATTTAAAATAGGTGGTGTTCACCCTAATGACAATAAACTCACAGCAGATTCGCTGATCGAAGTATTTCCTGTATTGGAAACAGCCTACATCTCAATGGCTCAGCACCTTGGTGCTCCCGCAAAGCCTGTGGTTGAGAAGGGCGATAAAGTAAAGGTAGGACAGGTGATCGGCGAACCTGCCGGCTTTATCTCAGGCTATGTACACTCTTCCGTTTCCGGAACGGTAAAGGCAGTTGAGCTGATGCCAGATCTTGCCGGCAACCCGGTTATGCATGTAGTAATCGAGGTTGAGGGAGATGAGTGGTGCGAAGAGATTGACCGAACTCCGGACATTAAGAGGGATATACCATATTCTTCCGAAGAAATAATAGAGAAGATCAAAAATGGCGGCATAGTAGGTCTGGGAGGTGCGGCTTTCCCGACTCACGTAAAGCTAAATCCTCCAAAAGACAAAAAGGCAGAATTTCTTATCCTCAATGGATCTGAATGTGAACCTTATGTTACGGCGGATGACCGAATTATGAGAGAAAGACCTGAAGAGATCCTTATAGGGGCAGTTATCATGATGAAAGCGTTGAATGTTACTCAGGCTTTTGTCGGTATTGAGGTAAACAAGCCCCAGGCAATAGCGGCCATGAAGAAGGCGGCAGCAGACTATCCTCAGATTAAGATTGTTGTATTAAAGAAAAAATATCCGCAGGGCGGTGAAAAACAATTGATCGACGCCATCACGGGGAGGCGTGTTCCTTCAATGGGACTTCCTATTGATGTAGGTGTTGTTGTGCAGAATGTTGGAACATCGCTTGCTGTCTATGAGGCTGTTCAGAAAAATCAGCCGCTGATTGAAAGTGCTGTTACAGTTACAGGTCACTGTGTCACAGAGCAAAGAAATTTCCTGCTAAGGGTAGGTACTCCGTTCTCAAGAATACTTGACGCTGTCGGAGGATTACCTAAGGATGCTGCCAAATTTATAAGTGGCGGCCCTATGATGGGTAAGGCAGTTGCAAACATTGACGCTTCCACCCTGAAAGGGACATCCGCTTTCCTTCTGATGACCGAGGAGGAGACAAAGAGAAAGCAAGAGAGCAACTGTATCAGGTGCGCTAAATGTGTAGAGGCCTGTCCTATGGGACTCGAGCCGTATCTTCTTAATAAACTTTGCCGTGCCGGCAATAAGTATGACGAACTTGAGAAAGAGAAGATATATGACTGCATTGAGTGTGGATGTTGCCTTTATACATGCCCTGCCAATATTCCGCTGCTTGATATTATAAGGATGGGCAAAGCGGATGTGATGAAAATTATTCGTAACAGACCTAAAAAATAGGAGGTAATCAAGAATGAAAAAATTAATAGTATCTCCGGCTCCCCATATTCACAGTAAAGAGAATACCAAGTCTCTGATGAGAGATGTAATGATTGCACTTTCACCTACTGTCCTTGTATCAATTTACTTTTTCGGATTGTCGGCAATTAAACTTATTTTGGTTGGAGTTATCTCCTGCGTATTGGTTGAGTATCTGATACAGAAATATCTTCTCAAGACCAAAGTTACAATCAACGATTACTCTGCTGCTCTTACCGGCGTGTTGCTTGCCCTGAACTTGCCGCCAAGTTCTCCGTGGTGGCTGATCTTAATCGGATCCATCGTAGCGATAGGTGTTGCTAAAATGACCTTTGGCGGTTTGGGACAGAATATATTTAATCCCGCACTTGTAGGGCGTGTTTTCCTGCTGGTCTCTTTCCCCGCATTGATGACGGATTGGAGTATTCCACAGTCATGGTTCAGAGAGGGAATCGATGCTGTAACAGGGCCTACACCTCTTGCCATGGTTAAGGAAGGCTTGCTGTCAGGTCAGACTATACCTGAGATTTTTGCTGCCAACAGTTTTACTACCAAGCAGATGCTTTTTGTAAAGATGGGCGGCTCGGTAGGAGAAATTTCTGCAGTGGCTCTTGTTATAGGGTTTATTTATTTACTTATCAGGAGAGTCATCAAGCCGACTATACCTGTTACTATCGTATGCACGGTCGCTTTGATCTCAACTGTGTTCTACCTGGTAGATCCTATGCAATACACCGGTCCACTGTTTAATGTTTTGACCGGAGGTGTGCTGCTCGGATCAATATTTATGGCGACTGATTATGTGACTTCTCCTATGAATACGAAAGGAATGATTATTTACGGCATCGGAATCGGTATTATTACGGTGATGATTCGTTATTTCGGAGCATATCCGGAGGGAATGTCATTCGCTATTTTGATTATGAATGCAACTGTTCCGTTGCTAAACAAATACTGTAAACCCCAAAGATTTGGGAAGGAGGTGAAATAATGGCTTCAAAATCTAATTTTACCAACATGGTAGTGGTGCTGACATCCATTTGTCTTGTATGTGCAGCGATACTCGGTTTTGTCTACTCAGTTACAGCTGAGCCGATCAGGCAGGCTGAAGTAGCTAAAATCAACAACGCGATTGCGTCCGTTGTGCCTGAATTTAACAACAATCCTTCTGAAGAGGTCTTTGAGGTGGACGGTGCTCAAGTTTATCCGGCTAAGATGGATACAACTGTTGTGGGTTATGCCGTCAAGATTAAGACTTCCAGCTTTGGCGGCCCGATGCAGATGATGGTCGGTTTTGACAATGCCGGCAATATTTATAACACTTCTGTTATATCCCATGCTGACACTCCGGGGCTTGGCGCCAAGATGACTGACAATAATATTAAACTCAGGACCGAACTTGTCGGGATTAACCCTGCTTCGGTCAATCTGAGTGTTAAAAAAGATGGAGGAGATATTGATGCTATTACTGCAGCTACCATTACTTCCAGGTCTTTCCTGAAGGGAGTGGATCTCGCTTATCAGGTGTTTCTTAAAGTTCAATCTCAAAATTAGTACGCTATGGGAAAATTAAAATTGATATCTGACGGTATTATTAAAAACAACCCGACATTTGTCCTTGTTTTGGGTATGTGCCCTACCTTGGGAACGACTACTTCTGCAATCAACGGTATGGGGATGGGTTTGGCTACCACATTTGTTTTGATCTTATCCAATATAGTGATTTCATCAGTCGCAAAGATTATTCCCGATAAGGTCAGAATCCCTTCATACATTGTGATTATTGCATCTTTCGTTACGATACTGCAATTGCTGTTGCAGGCTTATCTGCCTTCATTGTACGAGACTTTAGGCCTCTTTATTCCGCTTATCGTTGTAAACTGTATTGTTCTCGGGCGTGCAGAGGCTTTTGCCAACAAACACTCTGTATGTGATTCCGCTCTTGACGGTATCGGTACGGGATTGGGCTTTACGATTGCTCTGACAGTTTTAGGTTGTGTCAGAGAGCTTCTTGGCAGCGGCTCATTCTTCGGTCTTAAATTGATCGAAGGTGACGGTATGCTTGCCTTTATATTGGCTCCGGGAGCATTTATAGCTCTCGCATATTTAATGGTAATATTTAGAAAAGTAACAGGTAAAAAGGCTTAATTATGGAATATGTTATAATGTTCATATCGGCAATCTTTGTTAACAACATCGTATTGTCACAGTTTTTGGGAGTTTGTCCTTTCCTTGGAGTTTCCAAAAGAGTGGACACAGCCTTGGGTATGTCTGCAGCGGTCACATTTGTAGTTGCGCTTGCCACTTTGGTTACTTATCTGTTACAGGGATTGCTTGTTAAACTGCATATCGAATTTATGCAGACAGTCTCTTTTATTCTGGTTATCGCAGGGCTTGTACAGATGGTTGAGATCATACTGAAGAAAATCAGCCCTTCACTGTATCAGGCGCTGGGTATTTTTCTTCCGCTTATTACCACCAACTGTATCGTTTTGGGTGTTGCTATCCAAGTTGTTACCAATGAATACAGCTTCATTAACAACGTTGGTGCCGCTAACCCTAATATGATGAATCTTCCTCAGGCTGTAGTATTTGCGGTTGCTACCGCAATCGGTTACAGTGTGGCTTTGATTCTATTTGCCGGTATCAGAGAACAACTTGAGTTGAGCAATGTTCCGAAAGTGTTTAAAGGTGTTCCGATTGCCTTAATTACAGCCGGTATTTTGGCATTGGCTTTTATGGGATTTTCAGGATTGGTTTAATTTGTCTATGCAGACTTTAAAGAATATAGAGGAATTGCTCTGTGCCGGTAAATTGGATGAGGCATACGGGCAGTTGAACGACTATCTTACTAACGAGCCTGACAATGCGCAGGCGTGGTATATGCTGGGCGGTATTTTCCGCAGGCAACAACTGTGGGGAGATGCAATCAATGCCTATAACAAAGCAAAGATGCTTGAACCCGACGGTCCTGCCGACGCTGCAATCGAATCGATATATGACATCATCAGGTTTGTCAATACAGACCTGATGAATCCATAAGAATAATTAAAATACAGACCACCGGCACAATGGAGCCGGTGGTCTGATTTTCGTAAGTCAAGCTTTAGCCAATTCGCAGTTTTATTTCTTATCGCGTTTGAAGCCGTCTTCAATGGCCTGGTCAATAATTTCAACCAGGTAAGCGTTGTGTGCTTTCGTAATTGCGTCATTAGCAGGAGATGCTTTCAGACGTTTCTGAAGATCAGTCATTTGATAGTATGTCATTGAAGCAATGTCGGTATTGTCTCTGGCGCTTCCTGCGACTGCAGGCATAGGAGAAGTTTCACCGGTGAATAGCCCGCAAAGCGCATTGGTGTAAGCCTTTTGGAGTACTCTGGTGTAGATGTGAACCTGTTTGCCGGAAGCTAAGTTCCCCCAGACATATTTGTTCAGATCATTGTAAAGATCAGTCATTGTGTAAGCTTTCGAACCATTTGCAATCTCATCTTCAACAAGATTCATCATTACCCGTTTACTCAACATAGACTCGAATATCCTCTTGTAAAGGGTGCTCATCTCCATTTCAGGCTTCAGGATGATCTTATCATAAACATCGGCAGGTGTCAACCAAAGTTGCGGCTGAAACATATATTTGTTCAAAAATGCCATAGCCTCCCGTTGTTTGGCTTTCTCGACATGCTCATAAATAGCTCCTTCCATCTCTACTTTCTTAGGGGTAGCATATACACCACCGATCCACTTGTTAACGTGGCCCATATATCTGCGATACTGGGTTTCAACTTGTGAATACATATTGCGTAAGTTTTCATATCCTTTATTAGGTTCTGAAGTCCATTCAATCAGGTGATCCATAATAAATTGCAAATTCTTGATACCAAGTTCGCAGGTTTCCATCTGGTTAGCACCCAAATCCTCTGACTGATATCTCGGATCGTTAGGGCTTGATTCAGTACCAAACAGGAAGATTGGATCAGCAGTTTTTTCAATAATCCACTTGTTAATCACCGGCAGCTCTTTTTCAGGGTCTTCTATATCTAAAAATCTTCTGTATCCCCATTCTATTGCCCAGAAGTCATATTCGCCAAGGCGAGGAAATAGTAGCTCGCGCGGAATATTATCCCCCGGTTGAGCTACAAAGTTAAATCTCGAATAGTCCATAATTGAAGTAGTATGACCATGTTTGGCCAAAAACTCCGGATCTCGCAACTGTTTGGCAGTGAATAACATTGTGCCTCCAAAATTGTGACGCAAGCCGAGTGTGTGCCCAATTTCGTGGGATGAGACAAATCTGATCAGCTGACCCATCAATTCGTCATCAAACTGCATTTTGCGGGCAGCTGTATCAACAGGAGCACACTGAATGAAGTACCAATCGTGCAGTAAAGACATTACATTATGATACCAGTTGACGTGGCTCTCAATAATCTCACCTGAACGTGGATCATGTACGTGAGGTCCGCTTGCATTTGCGATATCGGATGGTTTATAGACAATAGCGGAGTGTCTGGCATCGTCCAGAGACCATGTAGAATCTTCTTCAGGAGTAGGAGCAACTATAGCACAAATCGCATTTTTGAAGCCTGCTTCTCTAAATAAAGGTTCCCAGTCATTCACCCCCTGAATCAGGTATGGAACCCATTTTTTAGGAGTAGAAGGGTCAATATAATAGATAATCTTCTTTGCAGGCTCGACAAGCTCACCTCTCTTATATTTTTCCACATCTTCAGGTTTGGGTTCAAGTCTCCAGCGTGTAATCATTCTTACACTCTCTACACCTTGAGGATTTTTATCGAAATCAGTATAGTTGGCTGTGAAGTAACCTACTCTATCGTCAAAGTAACGCGGAGTCATCGGAACATCCGGCAATTTGACAAAAGAGCAGTTAAACTCGTATGTGGCACTGCCGCCTGATTGAGTTGCGTATGTCTTAACGGCTTTTACTTCAGTATTAATCGGATATGTCTTGACACTTGAGATATAACATTTGTCTTTCTCCTGAGCTCCGAATTTATAAGAAGTTTTAGTCCTTTTGCTTAAGTACAGCATCTCAGAGTCGGACAGGAAAAAGTCGGTAACATCAATAATAGATATGGTCTTATCATTATTCCAGGCTTTAATGTCAAATGACCCCACGATTGCGTTCAAATTGGAATTTTGAAGATTGTCGTACATCGGCTGACCTTTTTGAGACATCTCGCGGGTTGATATGGAGCGGAGGAATATCTTATCATTCGGACCTTTTTCAAAGCGAAGCATTGCTTCATTGAGATAGTCTCCGGCATAGCCGCTGAAATTGCCTCTGATACCTGCTGCGGACTTTGATACCCTCGATACCAGCAGTATATCTTTTCCAAGCAAAGAATCTGGAATAGCCAGGTAATATCTATCTTCCTGCTTGTAAACGGTAGTCATGCCGGGCATTATGGAAGCATCCTTTTTAATGAATTTTTCGATTAAAACCGGGCCTTTCTTGGCAGGTTGTTTTTTTGTAGAATCTGCGACAGCAGTGGTTTGGGCAGCTTTTTGTGTCTGCTTTTTGGTTTTACGCTGAGCGTCAAGTTGAGCAGGAGCAAAAATCATGATTCCTGCCAGAATTAGAATAAGAAGTTGTTTCATTAGGGAAATATTAAAAAATGAATTATTTGTTAAACAATCTAAAATTCTGGTGGCACACCTCCCACAACACAACTCCGATGGAGACGGAGACATTCAGGGAATGTTTTGTCCCAAACTGAGGTATCTCAATACAGATATCACTTGCATCCACGACTTCCTGCTGCACTCCTTTCACTTCGTTGCCGAAAATAAAAGCATACTTGATCCCCTCTTTAACCTTGAACTCCTGCAGCATCGTGGAATGTTCTGCCTGCTCTACGCTGACAATAGTATATCCTTCCAACCTTAGACGATGGACAACGTCAATAGTTGCATCTGAGTACTCCCAAGACATGCTAAATTCGGCGCCGAGAGCGGATTTATGTATTTCCGGTGTCGGAGGGACCGCACAGATACCGCACAAATATATTTTTTCCAGACGGAAAGCGTCGGAAGTTCTAAAAGCCGAACCGATATTATGCTGGCTCCTGATGTTATCAAGTATAAGTACAATGGGGGTTTTATTAACGGATTTAAACTCTTCGAGGCTAATTCGTTTCAATTCGTTATTAAAAAGTTTTCTAAACATTATTTGTCGCTATCCGCTAATAAAGATTACCTTTGTGGTTGCTTTCACCCAGATTTGGGTACAAACTTACGATAAATATTTAACAAAAAAACAAATAGTATTATGAAACAGGACATACAAATATCCGAACTAATCACAAAAGAAGTGGAGCGCCAGACCAATGGTATCGAACTTATCGCTTCTGAAAACTACGTCAGCAAACAGGTGTTGACGGCACTTGGTTCTGTACTTACCAATAAATATGCTGAAGGTTATCCAAGAGCAAGATATTACGGGGGGTGCGAAGTTGTGGACCAGGTAGAGCAGTTGGCGATTGACAGATTGTGTCAGTTGTTTGATGCAGAATATGCAAATGTTCAGCCTCACTCCGGAGCTCAGGCCAATATGGCTGTATTTATGGCTTGCCTTAAACCGGGCGACACCTTTATGGGACTTGACCTTGCACATGGTGGACACCTTACACACGGTTCACCGGTCAACATGTCTGGTATTCTTTATCATGCAGTAGCTTATCAGCTAAATAAAGAGACCGGACTCGTTGATTATGACGATATGGAGCGCAAAGCATTGGAGTGCAAGCCTAAACTGATTATTGGCGGTGCTTCTGCCTATTCAAGAGAATGGGATTGGGAAAGAATGCGTGCTATCGCAGATAAGGTCGGGGCTATCTTTATGGTCGATATGGCTCACCCTGCAGGACTTATTGCAGCAGGTCTTTTGAAAAACCCTGTTAAATATGCTCACATTGTTACTTCTACTACTCACAAGACTTTGAGAGGTCCACGTGGCGGTGTTATCATCATAGGTAAGGACTTTGATAATCCTTGGGGCATAATGACGCCTAAGGGCGAGATAAAGAAGATGTCAGCTGTCATCAATTCAAGCGTATTCCCGGGTATTCAGGGCGGTCCGCTTGAGCACTGCATCGCCGCAAAAGCTGTTTCATTCTTTGAAGCACTTCAGCCTGAATTTAAAGAGTACCAGATCCAGGTTCATAAAAATGCGGTTGCTATGGCAAAAGCATTTATGGATAAAGGCTATGATGTCGTTTCCGGTGGTACAGACAATCACTTGATGCTGATTGATCTTCGTACCAAATTCCCTGATTTGACAGGTAAAGTTGCCGAGAAGACTCTTGTTAGAGCCGACATTACGGTTAACAAAAATATGGTTCCTTTCGATACCCGTTCACCTTTCCAAACTTCAGGTATCAGAGTAGGTACACCGGCAGTTACTTCACGTGGCCTTGTTGAAAAGGATATGCCGGAGATTGTTGACCTTATTGATGAAGTACTCAGTCACATCGATGACGAGTCAGTTATCGAAAAGGTTAAGGCTCAAGTTTACAAGAAAATGAGCGGACTTCCACTCAATAAATGGTAGGACCGAATCATCTTGGCAGTTTGGGTAGTCTGTAAGGCTATACAGGTGCTCTTTGAGGTAAGATAAGCAGCGGTGCGGAAGAATATTTTGCACCGCTGCCTCATTTTCAGGCAATCCCTATCTCCCTCAAAATTTTTAGTAGAGCCACGCTGGGGGGGTGTTTTCATAGCCGCGGCGGAGATATTCTTACGGCTGGTACTCGCCGACACATTGTCCCGCTTGAACACGAGGTGAAGTTTACTCTATTCGCAAAATACACAGCGATGTCGCAGGAAGACTTTTCTGAGCCGGTAGAAAGGTGATTGTCAGATGTGACAACTGCGAAGAAAAGATGGAAAGCCGAAAAGCAGCGTGTACCGGTTTCCCCACGGGAAACCTCTAAGGAAGGGTAGAACTTACAGGAAGGGTAGATAACCCTACCGCAATCAGGCGGCAACCGGAGGCCGTGTCTTTCGTCAGAAAGACGGCAAGGCCGGGAGGTTGTGTACCGGTTTCCCCACGGGAAACCTCTAAGGAAGGGTAGAAAAAGTCGGGATGAGGCGACTCGAACGCCCGACCCCCACGTCCCGAACGTGGTGCGCTAGCCAACTGCGCTACATCCCGATTTGAAATACCTTCTCTCTTATTAAATGGGCGGCAAATGTACGGATTTTTTCACAATAATTAGCAAAAATTTTGCACTTTAGGTATGGCATTTGTACCTTTGCTGTTTGAAAATAAGTAAATTAACTAAAATCAAAATATGATGAAAACATTTAAAACGCTAATTGGTAGCATATTATGTGCGGTGGTAACATTGAGCATCATCGGATGTGTCAGGCCTATTGTACCTGAAGAAGAAAAGAAAGATCCGGTTGTTGTTGATGACAGCTTTGACTATTTTACCATTAGAACTGTCGATGTGTCAGTCATTGTCAATGATCAGTATAACGGACAATATTACTATGTTGTAGAAATATTGGATGGTAATCCTTTCACAGGTTCAGATGTAAATGTACTTGATGCCGGTGTTGCCAAAGGGACAACTCCATATACCGCAAAAGTTGCACTCGCAAAGATTACTAACGCCATCTATATCCGACAGACAGATCCGTCAAAGAGAACGAGTACAAAAGTGATTGAAATAGATGATAAGCTTGCATACAGTTGTGACTTCAGGACAAACGTGACGGGAGGCTCTTCCTCACAGGTTAAATCTTCTTCCGTTGAGACTAAAGCTCCTACCAGAGAGTATGCAAGCAGCTATACACTTCCTGCGACATATACAACCCTAAGTGCGAGTGATGGTAGTCTTGGCGCAGGAACATACTATATTCCGGCAGGCGTTACATTAAACCCGGTAAGTTTTTGGGGAGCAAAAAATCTTTACATTGCAGGTACTCTGAATCTTAGCTTGAATAATTGCTTTGGTTCAGGTTCTAAAATAGTTATTCTCAATGGAGGTAAGCTCATTCTTCCAAGCAATAATGTCATAGGACAGGGCACCGCAATAATTGCCGTCCATCAAGGCGGTGAGATAGTTGCCAATGGAAAATTTGAATTAAATGCAGAAGCAAAGCTGATCAATGACGGTGTGGTTTCATGTGCAGGAGAGTTGGCGTTGCCGACAAATGGAAGTACTATAATCAACAATGCTACTCTTACTGCTAATTATTTAAGGATGAGCAATAAGTCGGAATTTCACAACTATTCTACTGCCAATCTGGGCGGGATGCATATCTCTACTAACAATCCTTATGTTTACAATGCAGGCACCGTGACTGTTACAGGCACATTTACCTCTACCAATCAGGGGGCTACAGTTGAAAATCACGGAACTCTTAAGGCCGACAAGATTGATGCCTTGCACAGTGGTATAAATATTCAAAATTATTGTAAGATTAAGACTCGTGAATTGATAGTTGAAGGTGGCACAATAGATTGTTATGCTGGGTCTCTGTTGGCTTGCGAATTGTTGGAGCTGCTGACTTCAAAGAATATAACTCTTCGTTCGGATGCGATGTTTGCCGTAACAGATCTGACGGATTTCGCCACTACCGAAATAGGCATGACATTGAACAGTAATCGTTCGGAATTTACAGGTGTGCCGGCTGGCGGAAAGACTCCTGTATTGATAGTAGATGTGATCGCCAATGGAACGGACAATAATCGTCTCTCTCTGCTTGGCACAATGCAGGTGGTCTTTGGCAGTACTTTCGGTTCAGGATTTATCCACAAGATTGATTCAGGTATTACAATGACGGACACTCCGATTATTTCCTCTCCATTGAGCAGTTGTAATGATTTGTCTTTTGGGGATCCGGGCGATCCTGACGACCCTGATTTTCCTATTGCAGTAGTCGATAGTCGTATATTTACATTTGCAATGGAAGATAATTGGCCGGAGTTTGGGGATTATGATATGAATGATGTTGTTTATAATATTCAAAATATTACCCGTTGGCAAAATGAGAGTAATCAGGTTGTAGCGTGGGGCTTTGACGTTCATCCGCTTGCTGCCGGAGGAATTATGTCGGTTTGTGTGATGCTGCAGTTGGATCAAATACCTTCCGGAAGCATTTCCAACCTCACATCTTCTGTCTATCAGGGAAGTATCGAGGCCGGGCAGAGTAAAGAAAATATTGTTTTGATCCCTAACTTGCATAGAGATGCTTTCTCAAGGTCAACAATTATTACCAATACTCAGGTTGGAGCGGAGTATATTAATGCGCCCGTTTCGACTTACAAGGCTACTTTTGTCTCTCCTATAGCTAAGGAAAAGCTTAATGTAGATAATCTGAATTTTTATATCTATTTGGGAGCCAACAATAATGACCGTCGTGAGGTTCACATCGGAGGTTTTGTCCCATCAGATAAGGTTCAGCGGGCTACTAACAATTATATCGGTTCAAACGGTATGGTTTGGGGCTTTTTGATCCCGTATGCAAATTTCCTCTATCCTATTGAACAGACTGAAATCAATGTGGCTTATACCAAGTTTGACAATTGGGTAAAAACTTATGGTGCTGCCGATGATGACTGGTACAAGTATCCTACGGCAGGTAAGGTGTATGGGATGTAGCTCTTGTTAGCGGATTCGGTATTGCCTAAGCTTTTTGCGAAGCTCTTTCTCCCTTCCATTGACAAGAGTATTCAACAACAGATGAAACTCTTTGCCGTGGTTGAGATATTTCAGGTGACAAAGTTCGTGAAGTATTACGTAGTCAATAAGTTCCTGAGATAGAAGTACAAGCCTGAGATTCAGGTTGATGTTCTTTTGCGCGGAGCAGCTGCCCCAGTTAGACACGTTGTTTTTAATGAAGACTTTATTGTAAGTAAAACCATGTAAGTCGGCTAAGTATTTGAGTCTTGCTGGAAGTGTCGCTTTTGCCTGATTACGTATTGCTTCAACGTCAATGCCATTCATCGGAGAGGGTCTGTTTTTCCTTGACGTGCGTTGCTTGATGATCCACTCCTTATTGTCTTCGACAAATGACATTGCGCGGGAGTATGTAACGAGCCACGGAATAGAGACACGAATCTCTCCTTTGGAATTGACTCTAATTGAGAGCCTGCGTGATTTAACTCGTTTAGTGATAAATACTTCTCCTAATTCGGGGTGTTTGATGATTTTACTCATTCTTTTGTCTCAAGAAAAAAACGAACAAAAGTAATAAATAGTTGCAGAGTAAAAAATTATGTTTACCTTTGTGACCCCTCGAAAGAGGTAAAATTTTATTTAACTAATTAATTTTTTGCATTTTATGTCAGAATATTTATCAGCAGACAAAAAGCAAGAGATTTTCGGACAATACGGAAAGTCTAATGCTGACACCGGTTCCCCAGAGAGCCAGGTTGCTTTATTTTCCTACCGTATCGCTCACCTTACAGCTCACCTTCAGAATAATAAGAAGGACCACAATACTCAGAGAGCGTTGTTGAGACTTGTAGGTAAAAGACGTCAATTATTAGACTACTTGAAGTCTAAGGACATCGAACGATACAGAGAGATCGTAAAGGCCCTTAATCTTCGTAAATAATAAGAGGGAAAAAAGAGGGGAGGCCGCTAACACAAGTGGCCTCTTTTTATATAGGAACAAATGAATATAGTAAAGAAAACCATCCAATTGTCCGACGGTCGGACAATCGAAATTGAGACCGGTAAATTGGCCAAACAGGCTGACGGTTCTGTAGTTGTTAAAATGGGCGCCACGATGTTGCTGGCTGCCGTTACATGTGCAAAAGAGGCTAAAGAAGACGTAGATTTTATGCCTCTACAAGTTGAGTATAAAGAGAAATTTGCCGCGGCGGGTCGTTATCCGGGTGGTTTTATGAAGAGAGAAGGTAAGGCATCAGACGCCGAGATATTGGTAGCACGTCTGATTGACAGAGCTCTCCGTCCTTTATTTCCTGAAGATTTTCATGCTGAAGTCTATGTTACAGTTAACCTGATTTCGGCAGACAAAGAACAAATGCCGGATGCGCTGGCAGGACTTGCAGCATCCGCAGCCCTTGCGGTAAGTGATATTCCGTTCGGCGGTCCTATTTCTGAGGTTCGTGTAGCCCGTATTGACGGCAATTTCTGCATCAATCCTACTTTTTCAGATTTGGAGAGGGCAGATATCGACATTATGGTAGCTGCTACCTATGAAAATATCATGATGGTTGAAGGTGAGATGAAAGAGGTTAGCGAAGCGGATATGCTTGACGCTATTAAATTTGCCCACGAAGCTATCAAGCAGCAGTGTCTTGTTCAGAAAGAACTTGAAAAAGAGGTTGGCAAAGAGGTTAAAAGAACATATTGCCACGAAACCAATGACGAAGATGTTAAGAAGGCCGCTTGGGAATATTGTTATGACAAATGTTATGCAATTGCCAAAGAGGGTACCGACAAACATTCAAGAAGTGACCAATTTGATGCTCTTCACGAGGAGTTCCTTGAGACCATTCCTGAAGAGGAGAGAGAGGATAAGGCTATAATGGTTACACGTTATTTCAATGAAATTGAAAAACGGGCTATGCGTAGAATGATTCTTGACGAAGGTATCCGTCTTGACGGTAGAAAGAGTACGGACATCCGCCCAATATGGTGCGAAGTCGGTTATCTTCCAGGAGCTCACGGCTCGGCTATTTTCACCAGAGGTGAGACACAATCCCTTTCAACTGTCACACTCGGCACAAAGGATGATATGAAGGAAAAGGATGAAGTGCTGGTTCAGGGTACTGAGCAGTTTGTACTTCATTACAACTTCCCACCATTCTCAACTGGAGAAGCAAAAGCTTCACGAGGTGTCAGCAGGCGTGAGATCGGCCATGGCAACTTGGCATGGCGTGCCCTGAAGCCGGTTGTCCCGACAGGTGAAGAAAATCCGTACTCGGTAAGAGTTGTATCAGATATATTAGAGTCCAACGGTTCATCATCAATGGCAACGGTATGTGCCGGATGTCTTGCATTGATGGATTGCGGTGTGAAGATTAAAAAGCCCGTATCAGGTATTGCGATGGGTTTAATCTCTGATAATGAATCAGATAAATATGCCATCCTTTCGGATATTCTCGGCGATGAAGATCACCTTGGAGATATGGACTTCAAAGTAACGGGCACCAGAGACGGTATCACTGCTACTCAAATGGATATTAAAGTTGACGGACTTTCATACGAAGTGCTTGAGAAGGCTTTGGAGCAGGCTCGTCAAGGCCGTGCTCACATTTTGGGCGAAATGCTTAAGACTATTTCCGAGCCACGTGCAGAGTTCAGGCCAAATGTACCTCGTATCGTACAGATTACTGTTCCGGGCGAATTTATCGGTGCCATCATCGGTAAAGGCGGAGAAGTTATCCAGGATATGCAGAAAACCACAGGTACAACTATCACTATCACTGAAGAGAAGGATGCCAATGGCAATGCTGTCGGTGTAGTTGATATCTTCGGTGAAAATAAAGATGGCATGGATGCCGCTTTAGCTCGCATTAAGGGAATCATTACAGTTCCTGAAGCCGGAGAGGTTTATCATGGCAAAGTTGTCTCTATTGTTGAATTCGGGGCGTTTGTCGAGATTCTTCCTGGCAAAGAAGGACTACTCCATATCTCTGAGATAGCATGGAATAAGACGGAAAAAGTTGAAGATGTCCTCAAGATCGGTGATGAGATTGACGTCAAACTTCTCGAAGTTGACAGCAAGACCGGTAAGCTCCGTCTTTCTCGCAGAGCCTTGTTGGAGAAGCCGGAAGGTTATGTTGAGCCTGAAAGAAGGCCTCGTCCTGCCGGTGCAGGTAGCGGTGATCGCAGAAGCAGTGGCGGCTTTAGAAGAGATGACCGCCGAGGCGGTGACAGTAGAGGCGGTTACAATCGTGACAGTCGTGATCGTGACAGAAGAGATGATCGCAGGAGCAGTGACAACAGGGGTGAGAGAAGCGATCGTGGAGAGAGAAGGCCTAATCCCAATAAAGAATAAGACGAATCTGATTTAAGTCAGAGGAATATTTGCACTGAAGGTGGATCCTTTCCCAATGGAAGAGTCCACCTTTATTGTTCCGTTCATAGCTTCGACAATAGCCTTTGCAACTGAAAGACCTACTCCTGTTCCCTGAGACATAGTGTTCAGCTTCTCAAAGCGTTCAAAGATTCGATCGAAGTCCTTCCTGTCAATGCCGATACCTGTATCCGATACATACAGAGAGATACCGTTAATGTCTCTTTGATAACCAATTACGATAGAACCCGTGTTGGTAAATTTGATGGCATTTGAAAGGAAGGCTGAGATAACTTGCTCAATTCTGTCTCTATCCAGGAAAACGATACTTGTTTCTTTTGGCAACGCACATCTTAGTTGAACGTCCGGATTTTTGATTTTAGAGGCAAATTCCTCACGGATCTCATTAAATAAAACACAGAGATCAAATTGAGACGGAAACAGATCAATTGAGTCGGATTCAAATCTCGAAAGTTCTACGATAGAGTCAATAATGTTGAGAAGCATATCGTTGTTCTGCCGTATTACCGATACATATTTTCTGCGCTCCTGGTTTGTGTCACAATCGGCCAGTACTTCCGAAAAGCCAACGATAGAATTAAGAGGAGTACGTATTTCATGGCTGATATTCGCAAGAAAAGCAGACTTCAGTCTGTCAGACTGCTCTGCCCTGTTTTTCAAGACAATCAGATCGTCAATCATCTTCTTGGAGTCGGTAATATCTCTTCGAAAGCCCACGTATTTGATTACCTTTCCATCTGCATTTTTTTCGAGAGGAGAGCCTGTCATCAGGATCGAATGGTATATATCCGACTTGAGAGTAAACTTAAGTCTTATTTCAATGTGAAAGTCCTCGTCTGTGCCGCAATCCATGAAGTGGTAAGCGCCACGCATGATCTGATGATCATCAGGATGTACGTATCTAAGATGTTTTTCGGCCGAGAAAATTTTATTGCCGTATTCTGAAGAAGGGTCATTTGAGGTTGAGATACGCTTGGTGTTCACATCGTATTCCCAAATAACCAGATTGCCGGCCTTAAGTGCATAGTCCGTTTTGGTCTTACTGATCTCCAAATTCTTTTTATAACAGTATTCAAATGTGATGTCTTTCTGTGCACCAATCAGGTACATGGCCTTGCCGCTTTTGTTTTGTACTACGATGACCTGTGTCTCATAGTATTTGTCCTCATCGGCAGTTTTACCTCCAAGATGGCGCACAATCATTCTGTCTTCGCTCTTTTCGTCTGCAGATAGAGAACTAATCATAGACAGGAACGGACCTCTGTCATCAGTATATATATATTCCATGTATGTCGAGACATTCATGCCTTTTTTGGGGAACGGAGTATCTCCGAAAAGAGGATAGAATGCCTTATCCTTAATATCGTATGTCCAAGCGGACAATTGACCTATTTTCAAGGAAAGTTCCAACTCATTGTTTGTTTCTCTCAACTTGCGCGTGGCACGAATAACCTGCACTCTAATGATGGCTATGATAATAATGGCGAGACACAATAGAAGTAATCCTGCAACAATAATTCCCTTGAGAAGTGCAATTTTATGCTCATTCCCGTTGCTTTTAAGCCATTTGTCATAGATCAAATAATAAGTGCCGTCGGCTTTTAGCTGATCCAGCCCTTTATTGACAATTGAGACCAGTTCGGTATCATCCTTATTCATCGCAAAACAGAACTTTATAGGCTCTATATCGCTTATAATCACGTAGTTGATAGTAGGAAACGACATGGCCTCCTTAAGATACACAACCATACTTTCCTCGCAGATGGCCACATCACATTGCCCTTTGGCAAGCAAAGAAAAGCCCTCTTTCATGTCGTCAACAACAATAATCTTGTTTGTTATCCCCGATTCTTTAAGCATGGAGTAAGCAAGTGTATTCTTTTGGACGATAATCTCTTTGTTGAAAAGATTTGCCAGAGAGTGAATCGAAGTCTTGCCACGGTAAACAAAACACTGTCGGATGAAGCAGTGCGGTTCGGAGAAGTTAAAGTACTCCAGCCTGCGCAAAGAGAAGGAAACTCCCATAAGCATATCAATCTTTTTCTCTTGCAGCAGTTGCGTGGCTTCTCCCCAGTCGATCAGATCGATATCATAATCATATCCCAACTTCTCCATAAGAGCTTTGGTTAGCTCTACGTCATATCCTGTGATGTTACCGTGTTCATCGAAAAATTCGTACGGCGGATAGTTGCGATCACCTCTTATAATCAACTTTCTTTTGGGTGTAGATTGAGCACTTGCCTCCGAAATCAAAAGCAAGAAAACAAGAACAATTGAAGAGAAGACTCGCATGACGAGTCAAAGTTAGTCAAAAAAAAAGACCGAGCAAACTTTACTCGGTCTTTTATTCATAATATTAAGGTAATCAGACTATTTCGCCAAAGCGCTAAGCTTATCGTACATGCCGTCGATCCCCTTTAATAAGTCATTTGTAACAGCCTTGTAGTATGGAGCTCTCTTGTTTGCAGGAATCTTGTTCGTTCCATCCAATGGGTGATTAATTCTTGCGAACAGAGTGTCGGCGAAGCTAAAAGCCTCATTGACGAGATCTTCCACGCTTTTGGTATCTTTTTCCGGATGAAGCAATGCAAACAAAAGGCAATCATCCACAAACTCTCCAAGAAGGTATTCAACATCCTTTTTAATAACTCTTAAATTCATATACTCGTAGTGTTTTAAAATTTGCCGCAAAGATAATACTTTTTTGGCGTTGAGTCAGATATTTGTTATAAATTGATAATCCCCGGTTTCTTGGTCAAGCCTAACCCCGGTTTGTCTTCCAAAGTGATCTTGCCGTCAACGAGTTTCATGCCGTCAAAGCAGTCATTGCCGAGCAGGTAGTTGCCGTCAAGATCTGCCCATTCAACTTTAGGGGCAATCTGAGCTGCCGCAGAGATCGCAACTGAAGTTTCAGTCATACATCCTACCATCAGTTTCATGTGAAGAGCGTTGGCTAAAGTGACCATTTCCCGTGCCTCACGCATACCTGTACACTTCATCAATTTGATATTTATACCATGGAAAGCACCTTTTAACTTTGGAATATCCGTAAGTCTCTGGCATGATTCATCTGCGATTACCGGCAGAGGACTGCGCTCAGTAATCCAGGCAATATCGTCAAGCAGAAGTTTTGACATAGGCTGCTCAATCATGTTGACATTTCTCTCATACAGCCAGTTGATCATATCGAGGGCGTAATGTTTATCTTTCCATCCCTGATTGGCGTCGATACAGATTACAGTGTTGGTCTTTGCTCTGATGAGGTTGATCATTCTCTTATCTTCCTTTTCGGACATACCCAACTTGACCTTGATGACTTTAGTCCATGAGGCTTCCTGAATCTTCTCGTTAACCACATCGTCACTTGCGTCATATCCGATAGTGTAAGAGGTGCAAGGGGCATCGTTCGGATTGAATCCCCAGATCTTCCACCATGGCTGTCCGATGATGTTCCCGACCAAATCATGCAGTGCGATATCTACAGATGCCTTAGCTGCAGTGTTGTTGGTAGAGAGCTTGTCAACCGCTGCCATGATATCCTCTATCTGGAACGGATTGTTAAATTTAGGGAGAACACCGGCAACTACCTTTTTTAAGAACTCATTGACAGATGCCTGGGTTTCACCCAAATATGGCGGCATTGCAGCTTCACCGTAGCCACTGTAACCATCCCATGTAAGTTTGGTGATCACAATAGGCGTTTCAGTTCTTGATGAACCTGAGATGGTGAAAGTGTATTTCATTTTGCCCATGAAGTTTTCCCACTCGAGTTGCAGATTCTTATTGCCGGACTTTTTGGTTGCCATGCGGCTACTTGCAAATAAATCGGACGGCTTCCATAGTGCAGCGGCAGCAGTAAGCACTCCGGCCGTTTTTAAAAATGTTCTTCTATCGCTCATTTTGTATAGTTATTATTGATTATCGATTAAAAATACCAAGGGTGTTGTCTGACAGTCCAGATACCTTTGTCAGTATCTTCGTTGCCCAATATTCTTCTTGCCCTGATCAGGCGGGTAGATCCTTCATAGTAGTTTTCAGCCTCAGGAAGCAGAGAGTTGATGCGAACCGATGTTGCACAATGGATGAACTCTCCTTCGCCGATATAAATACCGACATGCGTTGCTCTTTCTTTTTGAGTCTCAGCCGCTTTGCGGCCAAAGAAGATAAGATCACCCATTTTAAGGTTGTCCAAGCCATTGGTAATATCTACATCCACGCCGGTAGCTACCTGTTGTGAAGCGTCCCTTTGAAGGATAATGCCGTTAAGGTAATATGTCGTTTTGGTAAAGCCGCTGCAATCCATACCTTTGATGGAAGTGCCGCCCCACATATAAGGGAAACCCAAAAATTGTTTTGCGGTGGCAATGATTTTTTCAGGAGTAGGTTTGCGTGAGTCGAGCCACTCGGTGAAGTCCTGTGCGTGAGCTTTCAGCAAATATGCATTTTTGCCGTTAGGCAGAAGTACTTTGTAATACTTGCCCTGCTCCGATACTTTTCTTACGATACAGCCCCAAACTGCATCACAAACCACATCGGCATTCTCTGCCGGCTGAGCACGGAGAAGGGTGTAGTGTGTGTTTACAACCCATTTGGGAGCATTGCGCCACTCTGCGGCCTCTTCTTCGGTTACTCTTGCAACGCTGCCTGACGTTACCCATGCGATGTATCCTTCCGGAGTTACAATCCTCAACCATCCGTTTCTCTTTTCAAGGACACGCAGAGGAGTGCCCAGCAAGGTCTGAGTGCCCGATTCTTCATCATACCCCGGCTTCATGCGGATATTGATGACGGAGAGATTGGTGATGCCGTATATTTTGTCTTCCAAATCAGAATGAGGAAGCAAAGAGAGGCTGTCAAGGACATTGATTTTAGCCGCAGACAACTTGTTAAGCAGAGCTTCTTTAGCTTCACGTTCGGTGGTAGAGCCTCTTAGTACGAGGCCATTTTCGCACTTGTCCAGGAAAACCTCAAAAGTTTTAACTCTACTGTCAGGAGCAAATTCGGATTTGACCTCTTTTGCGATAGATTCAAATTGCTCTGTAACATTACTCTTTTGGCATGCGCTGAGCAATGACAGTGTGATAAGTGACAATATCAGGATTTTTTTCATACGTCTGTAATTGTTATTGTGAAATCAAGTTTAATCAACAAAAGTAGTTAAATTCTTATCTTTGCACAAGAAAAATATTCAGATGGAAAGCAGATATCACTCTTTTGTCGATTTTATGAAGAACATGTACGGCGTCAGGTATCAGAAAATCGTGATAGACGCAGGCTTTACTTGCCCAAACAGGGATGGGTCAATTTCGAGGGGAGGCTGTACTTACTGTGATAACAGAGCCTTCCATCCTTCATACAGCTCTCCCGACAAGAGTATCGCATCTCAAACAGAGGAAGGGATAGAGTTCCACAGGGGCAGGTATCGCAATGTGAAGGGCTATCTTGCCTACTTTCAGCCCTATTCCAACACATACGCTCCTTTGCAAAGATTGAAAGAGCTTTACAGTCAGGCTTTGGAGCATCCTCAAGTGGTCGGTATTGTGGTAGGAACGCGGCCCGATTGCGTGGATGCCGAGAAGTTGGATTACCTGGCCGAACTCTCAAAAAAGCACATTGTGATTGTGGAGTACGGTATAGAGTCTTGTAGCAACAAGACACTTCGCAGGATCAATCGTGGGCATACTTGGGAACAGGCGGTAGAAGCAGTAAATATGACGGCGGAGAGGCATTTGATTACCGGAGCTCATTTTATATTCGGTCTGCCCGGTGAAAGCAGGGAGAAGATGATCGGGATGGCCCCCATGATCAGTTCACTCCCTTTAACTTCAGTTAAATTTCATCAACTTCAGATAATAAAGGGCACTAAAATGGAGCAGGAATTTGCCGTTCATCCGGAAGAATTTACAACTTTTGCTCTTGAGGAGTATATCGATTTTTTTATAGATTTTCTTGAAAAAGTAAGGCCTGATCTCTATATAGAACGCTTTGCAGGTGAGGTGCCTCCTCGATTTGTAAACTCTACCCCGTGGGGACTTATCCGCAATGTCGAACTTTTGCGTATGCTTGATAAAAGATTGGAGGAGAGAGATACCCGTCAAGGCCGATTATATTAACAGAACTTTTCTTAACTTTGCAGTTTATAAAATTGATAATATGCAATCAGTGTCTGAAAAAATTGTAATGGAGGGGTTGACGTACGATGATGTACTTCTTATTCCCGCTCGCAGTGAAGTGATGCCTCGAGAGGTTGACGTAACCACGAAATTCTCAAGGGATATTCCCCTGCATGTTCCAATCGTTTCTGCGGCGATGGATACTGTGACCGAGGCTAATCTGGCAATCGCCATAGCCCGTGAAGGTGGTATCGGCGTAATCCACAAGAATATGCCGATTGAGTATCAGATGGAGCACGTACGCAAAGTAAAACGTGCTGAAAACGGGATGATTTACGATCCTGTCACCATCAAGTACGATGCTCTTGTAGGAGATGCCCTCAAGTTGATGGCTGACAATCATATCGGAGGGATTCCGGTAGTTGACGAACAAAAACATCTTATAGGGATTGTTACAAACAGGGACCTGCGATTTCAGGACAATATGAAGACACCTATCAAGGAGGTGATGACAAGTGAAAACCTTATCACGGTAGGAGTTAAGACTGATATTCCCCAGGCTACGGCGGTACTGAGTAAAAACAGGATAGAAAAGCTGCCGGTTGTGGATGAAAATAATGTACTTGTGGGCCTGATTACTTATCGGGATATAACCAAGATTAAAAATAATCCTACAGCGAGCAAAGACAGCAGAGGACGTTTGATGGTGGCTGCTGCAGTAGGCATTAATTCCCATTCGCTTGAGGATGTCGAGAAGTTGGTTTCCGTCCATACGGACGCTATTGTGGTTGATACTGCTCACGGACATTCGGTCTTTGTACTTAACACATTAAAAAAAATACGTCAGGCGTTTCCCGATTTGCAGATTGTGGCGGGAAATATTGCGACAGGGGAGGCTGCACTTGCTCTGAAAGAGTGCGGAGTTGACGGAGTAAAGGTGGGTATTGGCCCCGGCTCTATCTGCACCACACGTATTATTGCAGGTATCGGTGTCCCACAGTTGACGGCTGTGATGAATGCGGCTGCTGCACTTAACGGTTCAGGGATTCCAATTATTGCGGATGGCGGTATCCGTTATTCCGGAGATATTGTAAAGGCTTTGGCCGGCGGTGCAAGCACAATTATGGCAGGTTCGCTATTCGCAGGAGTCGAGGAGTCTCCGGGAGAGGCCATAATCCTGAATGGACGTAAGTTTAAGTCGTACAGAGGAATGGGATCACTTGAAGCAATGCAGAAAGGTTCGAAGGACAGGTATTTCCAGGACATGGAAGATGATATCAAAAAACTCGTTCCGGAAGGGATTGTAGCTCAGGTGCCATACAAGGGCACATTGGCCGAGGTGATCTATCAGTTGGTCGGTGGACTGAGAGCAGGCATGGGCTATTGCGGTGCACGTGATCTGGAACATTTGCGAGATGCTCAATTTGTGAAAATTACGGCTGCCGGTATGGTTGAAAGCCATCCGCATGACGTTACGATCACGCGAGAGTCTCCGAATTATTCAAGATAATATTTATGAGAAAGTTTATTGTCTTTGCATTTGTTGCTCTTTCACTATGCTCCTGTGAGTTGCTCAACACCTCTTTCCGGTCGGGGGATGTGAAGGTGGCAAGGATCGGCAAGCATGTACTCTATGAGAGTGAAATCACCAAGCTTATGCCCTCCGGAGTCTCTCCTGAAGACAGTGCTCACATGGTAAGGCAGTATATCAATACATGGGCTCTAAGTCAGTTGCTGTTGCTCAAAGCCGAAGAAAATCTATCTAAGCCTGAAAAGAATATTGATGTTGAGGTTGAAGAATTTCGTCAGACACTGCTCGGTTACAGATATGAAAAAATATATATTGAAGAGAGGCTTGATACGATAATTACCGTCGATGAGCAAAGAAAGTACTTTGATGAGCATATGCAGAATTATACATTTCCCTATTCGTTAGTTAAAGCTCGTGTGATAAAAATTTCCAAGACATCGCCATATTATGAAATCATCAAGGCAGCATATAACGTTACGGAAGAAAAGAGTGTTGATGAGTTGGAAGAGTTGTGCTATTCTTCTGCCGATAAATATGTCGACTTTGATAAAAAATGGATAAGTATCGATTATCTTGCAAAAGAGCTTGGGGAAGATGCAGCCACTTGTGAGAGAGATATTAGCATCGGTAATGCTCTTGAGCTGACTGTAAATGGGAATGATTACCTGGTTTTTATCGCCGAAAAGGTCGCTCCGGGCGATATTTCCCCATTTGAATACAACACGGTGAGAATAAAAGATGCGATTATCAGTAAAAGAAAACAGGAAGTTTTGGCAACATTGGAACGAGACTTGCTTAATGATGCTATAAACAATAAAATTCTTAAAATTTATAACAAAAATGAATAGGTCCCTTCTTACATCCGTGATGTGTACAATCTTATTGGTTATTTGCACAGATTCTTTTGCTCAGAAATATCAGGATGGTCTTATAGATAAGACGGTTGCATTAATTGGAAATGATATGGTCATGCTGTCGGAACTCGAATCCGAAGTGCAAATGCTTAGGGCAAGAGGTTTAACTGCCGACAAGAGTGCCAGATGTGAAATATTGGAGGGCTTACTTGTCTCAAAACTGTTTCTTGTTCAGGCGAGACTTGACTCTCTGACTGTCAATGAGAATGGAGTGGAAAATGCTCTTGATAACAGAATGAATGAAATGTATTCGGCACTTGGTGGAGAGAAGCAGGTTGAGGAGTATTTCGGCAAGCCGATATATAAACTGAGAGAGGAATGGAAAGAGATATTGAGCGATCAGTCTCTTATTCAGGAGATGCAGGGGAAGATATCCGCTAAGATACCGTCTCTGACGCCTTCCGATGTTGAGAAGTATTACAAAAATGCTGAGGAAGAAGATCTACCGATTATCTCTACGAAGTACAGAATCAGGCAGATAGTGCTGTATCCGGACAAAGAGTCAGCCACAATGAGAGTTAAGGAGAAGTTGCTGGAGATTAGAGAGAGAATTGTCAATGGCGAAAAGTTTTCCACTCTTGCACGCATCTATTCGCAGGATCCTGGAAGTATGAATAAAGGCGGAGAGTTGGGTATGATGTCGAAAAGTGTCTTTTGGCCGGCATTCTCAAATGCTGCCATGTCTTTGAAAGTCGGACAGGTGTCGCAGTTGGTTGAAACTCCCGACGGCTTCCATCTTATTCAGTTGATTGCCAGAGACGGAGACATGTTCAATGCCAGACATATCCTGATAAAGCCGGCATATACGGATGAAGACAGAGCCAAAGCGTTCGATAAATTGGACTCTATTAAGAATGTTATCATAGCAGACAGTATTCCATTCTTTAACGCAGCGAGAAGGTTTTCTCAAGACAAAAAAACCAGCACCAACGGTGGTTTGCTGGCTGACGAGTACACAGGAAGTTCATATTTTGAAAAAGATCAGTTGAAGCCTGCCGACTACAATGTGTTGAAAAACATGAAGGAGGGGGATATCTCCGATCCTTTCGAGTCTTTGGACAATGAAGGACGTAATGGAAATACTATCTACAAGATTATTTATCTCGAGACAATAATACCTTCACATGTGGCTAATTATAAAGAAGATTATAGCGTTTTACTGGATGACGCCAACGCTAAAAATTCTGCTACTGCCATAGACCAATTTATTACGGAGAAGCAAAAGACTACATATATTGTCATTGACCCACTTTTCAGCGGGTGTAATTTCAGCAGAGAAGGTTGGATTAAATAATTTATGGCATATCGGCAGAGAATAATAGGCGTATTAGTATTGTTGATTGGTTGTCAGCTTGCTTTTGCTCAGCAAAAGTCGGCTGAGGATAGCTTGTTCCGTTTGCTTGATGCACGAAGTGCACAGCAGTTGGATGAGAACGGGATGGAGTACAGGAGGGTGGTCGGCTCTGCAAGATTTTTGCACAATAATACATATTTACTCTGCGACTCTGCATCATGGAACGTTGGCGGCAGGTTCGTGGAGGCTTTTGGTAATGTCAGAATCATACAGGACAGAACCATGCTTTCGAGCGAGAAGATGCTTTATCTGATTGATCAAAATAAAGCCATTTTCAGTGGCGGCGTGGTGGAACTTACAGATAAGGAGCGCAATACTCTGCGCACGTCGGATCTGGACTACAATACTAAAGACAGTATTGCTACCTTTAAGTACGGTGGTGCGATGAAAGACAAGAGCGGCAATGTGATAGAAAGTAAGACGGGAGTCTATGATTCAAAACAAAAGACCTTCACTTTCGAGGAAGATGTCGAGATGTACAATGACTCCACTTTTATCAATTCCACATCTCTTCGTTATTTTACTGATCAGGATAAAGCCTATTTGGGTAAAAAAACCTATATGTGGAGGGGCGCAGGCTTCCTTGTGGCTGATGCCGGATGGTATGATAAGAAAAATGATGTTATCAACCTTTCCGACAATGTTTACATGAATGATCCCGATTATGAGGCATGGGCAGATGAGGTATATTATTTCAAGCAGCAGGCTAAAATAGAGATGTATCACAATGTCCAGATTTTAGATACGGCAAATAAGACAATTCTGCTCGGAAATAAGGCCGAATACGGTGGCAAAGATTCGCTTAAAGTCAATCTTGCCATTATGACCAACAAGCCGGCGGTGGTTTATTATGGAGAGAATGAAAATCATGAGGTCGATACTCTCTTTATCTGTGCAGATACTTTATTGAGTTTTTCTATAAGGCAGTGTGATTTCTCGAAAGAGGAAATACAAGAGGCTGAAACCCGCAAAAGCGACATTTTGTTTGATGCCCTTGAAGAGTTGAGAACCAAGCAGGCGGAGGAGCGCAAAAAGCAGGCATACGAGAAGATGAAGGAGGCCGGCAGAATACCTCCGGAGATCCCTGCAAAGGATAGTGTCTCTGCTGCGAAGGACTCTCTCGGAACTTCACGTGACTCTTCTGTGGCACTTAAGGACATCCCTGTTCAGACAGATTCCACGCTATTGACGATAGATTCTTTAGCCAGATCAATGAGTGATTCGCTCGGATCCCTGATTGATACCGTTCCGATAATTAAAGATTCTCTCTGGCTTGCTGATTCGGTTGCCATGGCGGATTCGATAGCTTTCGCAAATAGAGATACGACACTTGTCAGGCATCTCATCGGATACCGCAATGTGAAATTATTTCGTTCCGACCTGCAAGCTGCATGTGACTCTCTTGTTTTTACGGAGTTGGACTCAATAATAAGGATGTACGGAGGGCCGATTCTGTGGAATCAGATAAAAAATCAGCTTACCTCTGAGACAATGCAGTTGCTGACTCGTGATAATGAGATACATCGCGGCAGTATGCTTAATGATGCGATGATTACGACGCGGGAAGATTCGATTCACTTCAATCAGATAAAGAGTACCGAGATGATGGGCTTTTTCAGGAATAATCAACTTTACAGATACGACGCTTTAGGTGGTGTAACTGCAATATATTATATGGTTGAAGATGAGCAAATTACCAATGTGAATATAAAAGAGGCCAAATCCTTGACTGCAGTAATGAAAAACGCTAATCCGCAAAAGATGCTGTATATGGATGCGGTCAAGAGTGATGCCTACCCTTTGGCCAGTATAAAGATTGAAAAACAGCGACTTAAAGGCTTTGTGTGGCGTGGGGACGAGAGACCGGTTGACCGGTTTGTGATTACGGACAGAGCGATGAAAGTCTCTCAGAGGGATAAGTATGCTTTTGTTATGAAACCGACATATTTCATTACCAACAGGTACTTCGACAACTATATGAAAAATGTTTGTGACTCTATAGAAATTCAGAGGCAGAGACGGCGTGAAGCGCAGTTGGATAGTGTCAAGATGGAGGCTCATGAGGAGTTTCTGGAAGCAAATAAGAGTGGCTCAAATAAGAGCGATTCATTGGCAGCGGTTGATTCGTTGGCTGCGATCGATTCTGTCGTCGTTGCTAAAGATTCTTTGCTCATTGTAAAGGATCAGGATAAGGGTAAGGATCTGAATGAGGCAGTAGATGCTGAACAGGACAGAGCCGTTGCTCAGGAGTCTGCAGTAGTCAAGAAGACGGGCAAGAAACTGACATGCAAAGAAAAGCGTGCTCTTCGCAGGGAAAAGCGTGCTCTTCGTAAGAAAAAAAAGGCCGAGACCCTTTCGGACCCCGGCCAAATCTAAAAGACATTACTTAGTTTTTATAGCCCGGATTTTGTTGCAATTCAGGGTATGAAACTCTTTCGTTGTTTGAGATAGGTAATACTACCTTTTCATAATCCCAGCTAAATGAAGCTTTATATTGTGAAGAACCGGCATAGTCATGTTCATCAGTTGCCATATTACGGGTAATTGTGCCCCCGCGACGCATCACATCAAAGAATCTGTGACCTTCACCGATAAACTCTTTCTGACGCTCTGTCTGAACCAACGCTAAAGTTGCGGTTACATTAGCTGCAGTAGGATCTGCTCTCTTGCGAACGGCATTAAGATAATTTGAAGCGGCAGCTGTAGCGCCTGTTTCCAAACCGGCCTCAGCAGCAATCAGATAAGCTTCCGTGATACGGAAGATGTGCGGATTGTTACGGCGGAAGGTATATCCACGATCTTTATTGCCAGGGAATTTGTTTAGCCAATATTCACCTGTCTTCTTAACACCTGTGGCAGGATCATCGTACTGTATCATTTGTGCTCTAACATCGTTAGGGGTGTTTGCGAACAAATCTCTCCATTTTTTGGTAGGAATAATGCTTGCTGCGGCATTTAAGTCATTAAACCACAAGTGGTGGAACATGGCAATGAAACCTCCGTCATTGTCAATATCACCCTGATTGGTAACAATAAGCTCCAGTACTGTCTCGTCCTGACCTTCGTGTCCCCAATAATCAAGATAATTAGCATTGGAAACCAATGAGTAAGGAGAGTTGTTGATGACGTCTGTGGCAGCGGTATAAGCTCCCGCATAGTCACCTTTGTAAAGCATGATTCTTGCTTGAAGAAGTCTTGCTGCCCAATAGTTAAAGTGCCCCGTATTTTTAGACTTAGAAAGTAGTGGCAATGCCGCATCAAGGTCAGCGAGGGCCTGTGCATACGTCTCGGCAACAGTACTGCGAGGAATCTTGGCTTCAGACGGAGAAGCGGGAGAAGTTAAAATAACGGCTCCTAAAGAAGCTCCATTATCTTTGAGGTACGGATAACCGTAAAGCCTTGCAATGTCATGGTAAACGAAAGCTCTGACGGCAAGCGCCTGTCCGTGATAGTCGTTCTTTGTAGCCACATCACTTGCAGACTCAACTTCCAGTTTTTCGATATTTTCCAAAAGAGTATTGGCTCTCATGAGAGTTGTGTAGAAGTTGGTCCAAAGGCCGAAATATGTGTTAGCTTCAGATTCATATTCCAAAGTATAAATGGTTGCGCTTTGACCTCCGATAACTCTTGGGTAGAGATTGTCGGCACGCATATCGCCCATATAAATAAGATCTCGACCATAGTAGGTGTAGTATTTAATATCGGTATATAGACCGTTTACTACAACACCGGCATCAAACAGATTGGACATAGCCGTTTCAGCAACGACTGAGTCTGTAGGTGTAGTATCCAGGAACCCTTTACAAGAAGAAGTTCCAGCTATAATGCCGGCAACAATCAGTATGTGTAAAATGTATTTTTTCATACGTATATAATTTAATCAAGTTAATTAAAGGGTTACCTCCAAGCCAAGTGAAACAGTCCTTAAAGCAGGAGTATTGTAGTAGTAGTAACCGCTTGCCTGTATTTCAGGGTCAATGTTCAGACCTGAGAAGGTCAACAGGTTGGCACCTGACAGGTAAATACGGGCATTCTGGATATTCATCTTTTGAACAAATGTCTTAGGCAGGTTGTATGAGAGTGTTAAATTCTTAAGTCTCAAATAGTCACCTTTCTTCAGATAACGGCTTGAATAGTAGTAACCGCCCTGGCTGTTGCCAACGATACGGCGAGCAACGGTAGCGTTTTTGTTGGTTTCACTCCAGGTGTCAACCTGTGATGCGGCAATGTTTTGTCCGTATGATTTATAACCGTCATTTTCAAGTTGTTCAACGCCTTCATCCCAAATGTAATGGCCGTATTTGTATGCCCAAGACATTGAAAATGAAAAGCCTTTCCAACCCAAATCGACATTAAAACCACCGTACCCCTTAGGAATGGCCGTTCTGCCCTCAAGTATGATGTTACTTGCATTGTTCCTTGTTGTTGGAGTGTAGTTGTAACCGTCAGCAGGCATTGCACTTCCTTCAGGGACAACAGTACCGTCTCTCATGATAACATCTTGATCAACGATTTCCCCTTTTTCATACCATGAACCTTCAGCATATTGAGGCTTTCCGTTTTCAGGATTGATGCCTAAATATTCTCTTGTGCGGTATTGATAGAAAGAGTAGCCTTCCTTCCATACGTAAGGAGTGCTCACAATAGTCTCGCCCTCCTCAGAAAGGCTGAGAACCTTATTGTTAAGAGAGGCCCAGTTGAAGCCTACAGAAAGGTTGAGATCTTTCTTCTTGATAATATCGACATTGACGGCAAATTCGAAACCGGTATTGGACATCGAACCGATATTTGTCAAAGTTGATGAAAATCCTGTTGTTGAAGGAACGGTTGCATCAAGCAGCAAGTCCGTTGTCTTTTTATTGAAGTATTCGGCAGAAAAAGTAACCCTCTCAAACAAGGTCGCGTCCAGACCTATGTTCCAGTTTTTATTTTTCTCCCATGTCAGGTCGGAGTTGGCAAGATTGGCGGGATAACTTGCTCCAGCGTCGCCATATATATCATATTCATAAACTGACATATACCCGAAGTAATCAGAAGGAAGTGTGCCGCTGGTACCGTAAGATGCACGGATCTTACCGTCATTCAGCCATGTAACATTGCTCATAAAGTCTTCATTGCTAAACCTCCATGATCCTGAGACTGACCAAAAATCGCCCCATCTTGACTTTTTAGCAAGTCTTGAAGAGCCGTCACGACGATAAGTGCCTGTTAAATAGTATTTTGAGGCATAGTCATAATTCAAGCTGCTCAGGAAAGAAAGCAACCTGTCATCTCTTGAATATGAGTATCCATCCTGGAAATTAGCACCAAAAATAGACTCTGTTGCACCCATGTACGAGAAGTCGATCTTACCTACACGCGTCATGGTGTAGTGCTCTTTTTCCGCTTCCCAACCAACCATTGCGCCAATATTGTGGTCGCCGAATGATTTGTTGAAGTTGAGGGTAGTAGAGCTTACCATTCTGTTGATATTGCGGTGTCTGTCTGACATATATCCACCGATATCGCTATAAGCGTAGAAGTTAGGGTGTCCGTACAGCCAGCCGAAACGGTCATGTACATACAGCCAGTCACTGTTTACAATGCTCTTCAATTTCAAATAGTCGGTAAAAGCATATTCAGCCCAGCCTTTCATGATCAGACGATTTTGCCATGCGTCATTGACCTGTGCATCGTATGAAGCAATAGGGTTCGTGGTGCTGAAGTTAGGGTTCATAGGTTCCAGATAGAGAGAGCCGTCGGATTTGTAGGCATAAGGCCATCTTTCCGTTAAAACGACTTTCCAGATAAAGAAAGGGTTGTCCTTGCTTGCCCAGCCGTCCTGGTGTCCATCCTGATATTGCCATGAATATTGGACAGAACCACCGACTTTCAATCTTTTGCTTACATTGAAATCAAGATTAATTGTGGTAGAGAATCTTCTCAGATAGTCGATCCTTACAACTCCCTGCTGATCGGTGTAACCTACAGATGCATAAATTTTTGACTTGTCTGTACCCCCGGAAATGCTATATTCATAGTTTTGGGCGATACCTGTGTGGAACAGAACTTTTTCCCAATCTTTGTAGATGTATTTGCTTTCATCTTTGGAAGGGTAGTTTTCTTCAACTTTGGCAGATACGTACGAATCGAGAGACCCGTAATTTTTCCATACGGAAGGATTATCGGTGCCATAGTTGTACCATGCCTGCCTGTGCAACTCCTCAGTTTCAGAATCTGTGGCAAGAGGATAGTTGTTATAAGCAAAATAAGAGAAACCTGCACTTGCCTTAAATGTAGATGTCATCCTTCCTGCCTTACCTTTCTTTGTAGTGATGAGGATGACGCCATTTGATGCACGTGAACCGTACAGTGAGGCAGCTGCCGCATCTTTCAAAATGGTGATAGACTCAACATCACTCGGGTTAAGGAAGTTCATGGCACTTGTAGAGATGTTTCCTGAAGACCAGTCACCGCTTGTTGCAGGGACTCCGTCAATAACATACAACGGCTGGTTGCCCGCATTGAATGAGCCGAAACCTCGGATGTTGATCTGAACCTCACTACCAGGCTGGCCTGAATAGGAAGCTACTTGTACACCGGGAGCTTTACCGGCAAGTACTTGTTCGAAACTGACAACCGGAGCGTCTTTGATGGCATCATCCTTAACGACGGCGGCAGAGCCGGAATAAGATCCCTTTTTAACGGTACCGTAAGCTACGACCATTATTTCGTCGAGGGCCTCGGTATCTGGGGCTAAAGAAACGTTGATTTTTGCGCGACCGTTAACAGGAATCTGTTGATCGACAAAACCGATGGAAGAAACAACGAGGACTGCATCCGATGCAACATTGTCAAGGACATAATCTCCGTTTTCTAATGTAGCGACTCCCGTCATAGTACCCTTTACGACAACGCTGGCAAAAGGAATTGGGGAACCGTCTGCAGAAGATGTCACCTTACCGGTAACTCTTGTTTGCGCGAATGCGATATTGCAAGACAATAAGGCTAACGCAATAAGTAAGATTTTCTTCATAGATAGTTTTAAAAGTGAATAGTAGTTTAGTGTTATTTCTAACTACTACAAATTTATATAAAAAATATTCTTTAATTGTACTTCACTGCAACTTTTTTTTAAAATATCCCTTTTGCTATCATTTTTGCACATAAAACTTGCTTTTACAAAAACAATCGCTAAATTTACACTTCGGTTTCAAAGAAATCGTACGTAATAAACACATTAATACTTTAATTAACTAACAAAAAACTATTCTATGAAGAAATTCATGCTAATTGTGCTTACGGTGTTGTTATGCAATATCGCTTTTGCACAGACGAAGGTTACCGGTAAGGTGACATCTTCTGCAGACGGTTCCCCAATTCCTTTTGCGAGCGTTGTCGTAAAGGGCACCATGATGGGAGTAGCCACACTGGAGAATGGAAATTACACACTGGATAATGTTCCGGCCAATGCAACTCTCATTTTCTCTTCCATCGGTTTTGTTGATCAGGAGATCGCAATAGGTGGAAGAGCAGTTGTAAATTGTGCTCTTGCTCCTGACTCTGAAGCTCTTGACGAGGTTATGATCGTAGCTTACGGTACAGCCAAGAAGGGGACTTATACAGGTGCTGCTTCAGTTGTAAAACAGGATGCTATCAAGGATATGCCTTCTGTTTCATTTGAACAGGCTTTGGGTGGTAAGGTTGCCGGTATGCAGGTAACTACTACATCAGGTCAGGCCGGTTCATCTTCAGCCATCCGTATCCGCGGTATCGGCTCTATGAACGCATCTAACGAACCTTTGTATGTAATCGATGGTGTCCCTGTTATCTCCGGTGATTCAGGCCAAATGGGAGATTACCTTTATACTACAAACAACGTTATGGCTTCATTGAACCCGTCAGATATAGCCTCCATCACTGTATTGAAAGATGCTGCCGCTTCTGCTTTGTACGGTTCACGCGCAGCTAACGGCGTTATTCTTGTTAATACCAAGAGAGGTATTGAAGGTAAGCCGACTGTCTCGTTCAAGGCATCCGTAGGTATTACTCCTTCGTGGGCAACAGACAACTACGAGACTGCTTCCGTACAGGAGAATGTTAATATGCTATATATGGTTTTCCATGATTATCGTACATCTAACGGCAGAACAGAGGCTGATGCCAATGCATACGCTTTGAGACAGTTGAATAGTAAATGGAATCAGTTTGGATATGACTTCACTACCAATGGCACAGGCTTATATGACAATGTTAATATTAAAGGCAGAACCGATGGTGTTGAAAATCATGATGGCATCTATTTCAATTGGGATGATGCCTATTTCAGAACAGCAGTTTATCAGACTTATGACGTATCAGTCAGCGGTGGAACAGATAAGACTAATTACTACACATCGCTGTCATATACTAAAGATCAAGGTAGAGTTTATGTAAATGAGTTTGACCGTATTTCAGGTCGTGTCAATGTTTCTCAAAAAGTAGGTAAGGCTATAGAGTTTACAACAAATGTTGCTGTTTCAAGCACTGATAAGAGTGGTTACAACGATACCCGCAGTACCACAGGTAACTATTTCATGCAGACAAGAAACTTATTGTGGCCTGTTTACTGGCCTACCGATTACAAGACTGGTGATCCTTGGACGGCAAGATATGCCAGTTTGGCTCAGAACATGTTGTATTACAATGATTATTGGGACAACAGTTCCAAGACTTTAAAACTTTCTGTAAGCGAAACGTTGGGCATCAAATTTACCGACTGGTTGAATTTACGCTCAATCTTCTCTTATGATGATACAAGAGTCAGAGATCATGTTTACTACAGTGCAGAGCACTTCAATGGCAGTTCGGTTAACGGGTCCGTTACGGAGATGAGTACTAATTATACTAAACTTGTATCTTCTACTACTTTGAATTTCAACAAAGAATTTGGTAAGAGCAATGTCAGTGCCCTTGTCGGTTTTGAAGCAGAAAGAAACAATACTGACTTTATGCGTGCTTCAGGTGAAGATCTTCCTGTAAGTGCTCTTCAAACGGTAGCTACAGCAGGTACTCTTGATGCTAATGCTTACTATTGGGGCAACTCAATGGTTTCAATCCTTTCACGTGCAGAATACAATTACGACAATAAATATTATGCATCAGCTTCTTATCGTCGTGACGGTTCTTCCCGTTTAGGTGATACATCTCGCTGGGGTAACTTCTGGTCAGTTGCAGGTTCTTGGAGAATCAGCAACGAGGAGTTTATGAAGAGCCAGGATGTTATTAGCAACTTGCGTCTGAGAGCATCTTATGGTGTTAACGGTACTCTACCTTCAAGCAACTACGGATGGCGTTCATTGGCAGGTTACTCGTATAAATATATGGAATCTCCGGGTGGAGCGTTGATTAATGCTGCAGACTCAAATTTGTCATGGGAGACCAGTTATACCTCCAATGTGGCTTTGGAATTCGGCTTGTTTGACAACAGACTCACAGGGACTGTTGAATACTTCAATAGAGATTCTAAAGATTTGTTGCAGGACGTTCCTATTTCATATATCACAGGATTCAGTTCTACACTTCAAAACGTGGGTGAAATTAACAACCATGGTGTTGAAATTGAAATAGGTGGCGATATCATTAAGACCTCAAAATTTAGATGGAGTGCAAGTGTTAACGCTTCTTTCCTGAAATCAACAGTTACCAAGTTGTATGACGGTCAGGATATTATCTGGACTGATCCTACCGGCGGAGATGCGAGAGCTTACTATATCTACAGAGAAGGCGAATCTACTTTGGCTTTCTGGGGTAGAGAATGGGCAGGTGTTGATTCTAAAAATGGAGCCAACATTTGGTATTCAAACAATGATAATGCCGACTATACCATCGATGGACGTAATGTCGTTTATGACTTTAATGATGCTGATGAGACCATTATCGGTAATGCCAATCCTATTGCATTCGGAGGTATCAATACAGATGTTGAATGGAATGGTATCTCATTGGGATTGAACTTCAATTACAAGATTGGCGGAGACCTGATGGACGGTGCTTCACGCGACGTTGCTGATGACGGTTACTATTGGAACCGTATCAGGAGTGCATATTACTACAATAATATGTGGACTGAAACCAACACCAGCGGTACTCAGCCTAAGATTAGAGGTACAGACCTTGAAGACTCAATAGAAAGAAGCAGCCGTCACTTGTGGAATGCTTCATACTTGAGACTGAAGACTATCACTTTAGCTTACAAAATTCCTACGAATGTTGTTAAGAAAGTTGGTCTTTCAGGTGCCAGAGTATATTTCAACGGAGGTAACCTGCTTACTTTCTCCAAATATAAAATTGCTGATCCAGAGGTTAATGAATACGGTACAAGAGGTTGGGAAACACCTATTGGTAAGACTTATACCTTCGGTATTGAATTAAATTTCTAATCTATAAATGAATATTAATATGAAAAAGATAAATATCATACTTGCATTTGTTTGTATCTTGGCTTTTACATCTTGTTCTGAATTCTTGAATGTAGAGCCGAGTAACCAGGCAGATTCTTCTACCTCTATTCAGAGCGCAGCCGATGCAGAGGTTATGATCAATGGACTTATGCGCAAGTTGACAAGTTCAAGCTACTTAGGTAGAGATTTCCTCCTATACGGAGATGCCAAGGGTGGAGACCTTACTATTTTCACTGCCGGTTTCGGTGGCAATGATCTCTATTATTTCAGCCATTCGCAGACAAGTAATGCCCGTTCAGGTTTTTGGTCAGTGGGTTATAACTGCCTGCTTCAGGCAAATAACATTATTGCAAATATCAATGCTTTGAAAGCTGCCGGAACTACTGAGGATCTTGATGATTTCCTGGGACAGGCCTTGACCGTCAGAGCTATGATTCATTTTGACTTGGTTCGTCTTTACGGTAAGCCGTACAATATGGAGAAGGGAAGCTACGGTGTTCCTGTTGTCACTGCTCCTGTTGACGCGAAGGCAAGATTGCTTCGTAATACTGTTGAAGAGGTTTATACTCAAGTTGTTGCCGACCTACAGGCTGCAGCTCCGCTGCTTCCGAACGGTGTCAATGACGGCTACATTAATTACTATGCCAATCAGGCACTCCTTTCAAGAGTTTATCTTTATATGGAAAACTATTCGGGAGCACTGGCTGCTGCACAAAATGTAATTAACAGTGGTAAATATTCACTTTATACTCCTTCTAAGTGGGTTGCTTCATGGGCTTCACAGTTCGGTTCAGAGTCAATCTTCGAGCTTGGCGTGTATGTTAATGAGGCTGACCTTGGGACTTCTTCTCCAGGCTGCTATCTCAGACGTAAAGGACATGGTTCGTCAAGTATTAACGGTAACTTCATGGCCAGCCAGTATTGGTTGAAGATTATGGGTGCCAATGACGTTCGTTGGGGCGTTATGGATTGGGACCAGGCAACGGATGATGCCGGTAATTATAACCATAAGGGTGCATGCTATAAATATAGCGGAAGTATCAATTTGGCAGGTGACGGTAAAGGCAGCAGCACAGCTGTTAATATCAAAGTTATTCGCCTTTCAGAGGTTTATCTTATCGCTGCAGAGGCTGCTCTTCAGACAGGCAATAAGGCCCAGGCCGCTACTTATCTGAATGCTATCAGCCAAAGAGATCCTGACGTGGCTGCTTATACCTCAAGTACAGTTTCAGTTGACGCTATTCTTCTTGAGAGAAGAAAAGAGTTGTTCTGCGAAGGTCAGTTGTTCCACGATATGTGCCGTCTCAACAAGACGATCACATTTGACGATGACTACTTCGGCAATGGTACGACTTCTCCGTATAGAGAGCTTACTATTGACAGAACATTCTACAGATGTCGTCTTCCTATCTGTCAGGATGAGATCAATGCCAACCCTGATATTGCTGCTCAACAGAATCCGGGTTATTAGGATTTTGCAATAATAATATTAAATCAGCCGATTGAAGTAATTCAGTCGGCTTTTTTACTATATTTGCAGCAAATTATAACTTTTATGAGCATTTTTAATATTGATGATAAGATTCATTGCCTTTCCGATGTGAAACTGTTACTTGACTTTGATTGCAAGATAGTACTCGGAGAGGAATCCAAACAGAGAATAATCAAGTGTCGTGAATATCTCGACAGGAAGATGGACATACAACTCGAGCCTATTTACGGTATTACGACAGGCTTCGGTTCGCTTTGCAATGTTTCCATTGAGCCGGAAAACCTCTCTCAGCTGCAGACTAACCTGGTTATGTCTCATGCTTGCGGGGTTGGAGACGAGGTCTCGACAGAGATTGTAAAGCTTATGATAGCCTTCAAGATTAAGTCACTTGCATACGGCTATTCAGGCGTCCGTTTAGAGACGGTTCAAAGACTTGTAGATTTTTTTAATAACAGGATATATCCGGTGGTCTATTCTCAAGGTTCATTAGGGGCTTCAGGTGATTTGGCGCCGTTGGCAAATATGTCCCTTCCTCTTCTTGGGATGGGAGAAGTGAATTACCAGGGCAAGAGATATACCGGAGAAGAGATTAATGAGATGTTCGGCTGGCAGCCGCTTAAACTTGCTTCGAAAGAGGGACTTGCTCTCTTGAACGGGACTCAGTTTATGCTGGCACACAGTATTTGGTGCATTTATCACGCAAAGCGTCTTTCTGCTCTTGCCGACAAGATTGCAGCTCTTTCTCTTGATGCTTTCGACGGGCGAAAGGAGCCTTTTACTCCGGGAGTCCATGAGATTCGTCCACATTCAGGTCAGATTGCTACCGCTGAAATGATGAATATCTATTTGGAAGGAAGCCAGATAATGGAGCAGTCCAAAAAGGCGGTTCAGGACCCGTATTCTTTCAGATGTATACCTCAGGTACATGGTGCGGCCAAAGATGCTCTTTCCCATATAGAAGGGGTTTTTACGACAGAATTAAATTCTGCGACTGACAATCCGACCATTCTTCCGGATGAGGATTTGATTGTTTCGGCGGGTAATTTCCACGGGGAGCCACTGGCTATCAATTTGGACTTCCTGTCGATCGCTATGGCTGAGTTGGGAAGTATTTCCGAAAGGAGAACTTACCAGCTGATATCTGGTAAACGGGGACTTCCATCATTTCTTGTAGCTCATTCGGGCTTAAATTCGGGATTTATGATACCTCAATATGTGGCAGCTTCTATTGTGAGCCAGAATAAGCAGTTGTGTATGCCTGCTTCAGTTGATACGATTGACTCTTCGCAGGGCCAGGAAGACCATGTAAGTATGGGGGCTAATGCTGCTACCAAGTGTATGAAAGTGGTTCAGAATGTGGAAAAGGTGCTTGCGATAGAGCTTATGAATGCAGCTCAGGCGCTTGAGTTCCGCCGGCCGTTGAAGACTTCTCCGATTCTCGAGGATTTTGTTGCAGAGTACCGGGAAGTTGTGCCTTTCATTGAAGAGGATCAGGTAATGTACACACACATACAGCGTTCTGTCCTGTTTTTACACAACCAATAGGGGCATATATGTCGATTCTCATCACAAATATCAAAAAGCTGGTGCAGGTTGAAGGGCAAAATCCGCCTCTACGCCGCGGAAAGCAAATGTCAACACTAAATTGTATTGACAGTGCTTTTCTTTTGATTAAAGGGGGAATTATTACAGATTACGGGCAGATGTCCGAACTTCGGAGAGACGGTATAGCTGAGAAAGTTATTGATGCCTCGGGCAAAATGGTATTTCCTTCGTTTTGCGATTCACATACCCATTTGGTCTATGCCGGCAGTCGCGAGATGGAATTTATGGATAAGATAAGAGGTCTCTCTTATCAGGAAATAGCCCGCCGCGGCGGCGGTATTCTTAATTCTGCCAAACTGCTTCACAATACATCGGAGGATGATCTTTTTCATCAGGCGATGCGTCGTGTTGATGAGATTATCCGTTTCGGCACGGGTGCCGTGGAGATAAAAAGCGGCTACGGGCTTAATACGGAGGATGAACTGAAAATGCTGCGAGTGATAAGGCGCATCTCAAAAGAGAGTCCGCTGACGGTTAAAGCCACATTTCTGGGGGCACACGCATTTCCCGAAAGGTATAAAGATAATAAGGCCGGCTATGTGAAGGAGATAATCGAAGAGATGATTCCGCGCGTGGCTCAGGAAGGGCTGGCTGAGTACATCGATGCTTTCTGCGAAGAGGGTTTCTTCTCGGTTGAAGATACGGACAGGATACTTGAGGCCGGGGCAAAATGTGGCCTTCGCGCTACTGTTCATGCCAATCAGATGAGTGAGTCCGGCGGGGTGGAAGTGGGGGTAAAACACGATGCTGTATCCGTGGCACATTTGGAGTTTGCGACACAGAGACAGTTTAAATGTTTGGCAAACTCAAAAACTATTGCTAACTTGCTCCCTGGAGCAACATTCTTCTTGGAAATGGCTTATCCTTCGGCAAGAAGGATGATAGAATATGACATACCTGTTGCTCTTGCTACCAACTACAACCCCGGAAGTTGCCCGTGCGGTGATATGAAGTTTATCATGTCTCTTGCATGTCTGAAGATGAAAATGACTCCGGAAGAGGTATTCAACGCTGCAACAATTAATGGTGCATACGCTATGGGGTTGGGTACTACCCACGGTTCCATTACACGTGGCAAGTGTGCGAATGTATTTATTACCAAGGATATTCCTTCTTATGAATTCATCCCGTACTCTTTCTCGACACCTTTAATTGATACAGTAATTCTTAACGGAGAAATATATGAATAGTTATAAGACCCCAATGGGCGAACTGCAAATCGAAGTATTCGGGCACGCTGCAGTGTTGTTTACAATAAACGGTAAAAAGATATATCTTGATCCCTACAGTGAAGTTTGCAGCTTCGCAGGAAAAGCGCCTGCCGATTTGATTCTGATAACGCACAATCACTATGATCATTACGATCGGGAAGCCTTTTCAAAAATTGCCACAAAAAATACTCTGTTTATTGTGGGCAGTGATGTGCCGAAGGTTAATGACCATTATCAGGTACTGCATAACGAGGATGCCTGTGATTACGAGGGCATCCACATTAAAGCGATTGCAGCATACAATGTCAATAACTTGAAGCCCGATGGCGAACCTTTCCACCCGCGCGGAGTCGGTAACGGATATATTCTTTATTTAGACGGATTTACGGTATATATTGCCGGTGATACGGAGTTTATCCCTGAGATGAAAGCCATCACCTATCCCGATATAGCGTTTCTGCCTAAAAATCTGCCTTACACAATGTCTGACGAAGAGTTTATTCAGGCAGCCAATTTCATTAAGCCGAAATATCTGTATCCTTATCACTATTTTGATTTGGATGTTGCTAAGCTTAGGAAATTTCTTGATTTGGGAATTACATTAGTTGAAAAATAAATATGATACAAAGAATTATTGAATGCGTTCCTAACTTTAGTGAGGGGCGCGATATGCAAATTATCAATCAGATTACTTCAGTCATTGAAAAAGTGGATGGAGTCAAATTACTCAATGTGGATCCGGGTGCTGCGACCAATCGTACGGTTGTCACCTTTGTGGGTGCACCGGAAAGTGTAGTTGAGGCAGCTTTTCAGGCGATAAAGAAGGCTTCAGAACTGATTGATATGCGTCAACATCATGGTGAACATCCTCGTATGGGAGCCACAGATGTCTGTCCTGTTATTCCCATTGCCAATATGACTATGGAGGAGTGTGCTCAACTGGCCCGTAACCTGGCTGAGCGAGTAGGAGATGAGTTGGGAATTCCTGTTTACTGCTACGAAAGTGCGGCTTTTCGTCCAGAACGTCAAAACTTGGCATCCTGCAGAGCGGGAGAGTATGAGGGCCTTGCAAAGAAATTTGCCGATCCGGAATGGAAGCCTGACTTCGGTCCTGCCGAATTTAATGAAAGGGTGGCTTTGAGCGGCTGCAGTGCAATCGGAGCGCGCGACTTCTTAGTTGCAATCAATTATAATCTGAATACTACTTCTACCCGCAGGGCAAATGCGATTGCTTATGATGTCAGAGAGAAGGGACGTAAAAAGAGAGAAGGCAATCCTGTTACAGGCAAGGCGGTTAAGGATGCGAACGGCAATGATGTATGGATTCCGGGGACACTCAAGGGGTGCAAGGCTATAGGCTGGTATATAGAAGAATATGGAATAGCACAAGTCTCAATGAATGTGACGAATATCACAACTACTCCCGTTCATGTCGCGTTTGATGAGGTATGTCGTGCAGCACAATGCAGAGGTATTCGTGTGACGGGAGCAGAGATTGTCGGATTGATTCCTAAAAAAGTGTTGATTCAGGCAGGTAAATATTATTTGGCAAAGCAGCAGCGAAGCCTTGGAATTTCCGAAGAGGAGATTATTAAGATCGCCGTCAAATCTATGGGACTCGATGACTTGCGACCTTTCAACCCGCACGAGAAGGTGATTGAGTACCTTATGGAAGACAATTCAGCCAAAAAGTTGATAGATATGACTTGCAAAGGGTTTGCTGACGAGACGGCAAGTGAATCTCCTGCCCCTGGCGGAGGCTCTATTTCAGCATATATGGGTGCTTTGGGCGCTGCTCTCGGTACAATGGTGGCCAACCTCTCTTCTCACAAGCCTGGTTGGGATGCCGATTGGGAGAAGTTTTCAGCCTGGGCTGAAAAAGGTCAGAAGATTATGTCTGAAATGTTGCATTTGGTAGATGAAGATACTAATGCTTTCAATAAGATAATGGATGCTTTCGGCATGCCTAAAGGATCTGATACGGAAAAGACGTTGCGTTCTGCCGCTATTCAGGCAGCGACTTTGTATGCCACCCAAGTTCCGCTTAGTACAATGAAGTGTGCTTTTGGGGCCTTTGATCTGGTAGAGGCTATGGCTCGTGAAGGTAATCCAAATTCAGTATCCGATGCAGGTGTAGGGGCATTGGCTTTGTGGTCTGCTGTCCAGGGAGCATGGCTAAATGTTAAGATTAATGCCGCAGGGCTGAAAGATAGGGCTGTCGCCGACCAATTGCTTGAAGAGGCTGCCCAGATTGCCATTAATGCGGATTGCCGTCGTGACACGGTTATCGCTGTTTGTAACGAAAAAATCTAATAATTATGACAAATATGAAAAAATGTTTACTACTCGCCTGTGCGATATTGGCAGTATCTGCCTGTGCCCCCAAGTCTACGGAATTGAAAATTTATGATTTGGATGCTGTCGGCTTTGAAGTGACGGTGAAAATGTCTGATATCGCAGATAACTTGAGAGTTGTGCCATTGGAAAGTGGAGATGACTTTATAGTCTCTTCAGAGACTCAAAAATGGGTAAATGACAAATACATCCTTATTTTTGGCCAAAATGCCATAGAACAATTCAGCGCAGAGGATGGAAAGCATATAAGAACACTTGCTGTCAAAGGCGGCGGGCCTAATTAATATGATTATGTGCTAAGTCCTTTCGTAGATGATGAAAGGCAAATTCTCTATTTTTCTAAGATGAAAGGGGGGTCTGCCAAGGCAATTGATCTTAACACCGGATCTTTCCTTCCGGATGTAGACTTTAAGGTTGATAGAGTAACGGCTGCAGCCATCTCCTCTGATGGAAGACTTATTCTCCCTTCAAAAGAAAATTTGTTTGATTACTTTGATCCTGCAACGGGTGAACATGAGCCTTTCTATGAAAGTACAGATACCACAGATGCCTCATCGAAAGCAACTTCCCTCCAGGGGGTCATAATTTCATCCTTGACCAATACTAATTTCTTTTGCAACTCGGAAGAGCTTTTCATTATTAAGGATACTCTTTATCTTGTGAAAGAAAAGCAACTTGTTCCATATTGCGGCTTTGTTTTCAAGCATGACGATCAAGAGAATGACTCGGGTTCGAAGACCACTTATCTTAATTTGGACTATGTCGGGGATAAAGATATAGTTGTGTCCTTAATGGATAGGGAATTGAATATAGGAAAAAGTGGTGGACAAATTACATCCGTATCAGTGCGCATAGATACTAAAAGAAAAGTCATCATAGATAGAAAGAGTGGTGAGATAAAGGCTTTCGATAAGTTTATTATCAATCCCTCTTTTGAGAGCGAGTCAGAGTTTGCAAGTCGTAAGGTATTCCGCGGCAGTCGTTATTTTGCCGCTGCAATTGAGGCCTACAACGTGAAGGATTGTATAGACAAGGCCATAAAAGATGGCGTACTGTCCGATTCTCAACAGACAGAGTTGATGACACTCTCTTCTCGAATTACTGAAGACAGCAATCCCGTATTTGTCATTGGCAGAAAGAGATAGCAAGTGATTATACGTATGTTTCGTGTCGAACAATCCCCGACCTCTATTCATTTATCTAGGAATCGGCATTAGATGTCTCTGCCAACTCGTCAAACGAAAGGATATTGAAGGTATCATACTTAATGAGGCTGCTTTAACATGCGATCCTGAGTATGAAGCTCTCTCTCCTCAGGAAAAAGCCATTGCCTTTTTAATCAAAGAAGACTTCAACAAGGAAGAAATTTCAGCTGTCCTAAACACAAGTGTCGCTCCCGATCCTCGTGTTTTGTAGCTAATTTCAACAAGTAGTTGAGCGTAAATGTGCTAAAAATAACGCCCAAATGGTGGACTGATGCCCAAACATAGCAGTCCTTTATAGACGATATGCTTAATCGGTATATCGATGCGCTAAAGGTCGTCTTATATAATGGACGTAGATGTTTCGTCGAGGCTTATCTATCTGATATTCAGAAAAATAACCCTCAATTATCTAACGCATTGATTGTCAAATAGTTGCAGGTTGGACCATCTTGTATAGATTATTTTTAAAAACATATCTGATTTTCAGGGACTTACAAGGGCGTTGACTAGTTTTTTCTTAGGTTTATTAATAATTGGTGTATATCTTTGTAAAAGTATAATTAGAAAACAAATGCAGTAAATATGAAACGACATCAAGTATTTTTTTTATTGTTTGTAGTTGTACTCTTTCAATCTTGTGAATCATCGGATGAAAAAGCATTACGAGAGCAATTGCAAACATTTGTAGGGAAGGAAATTGTGATTCCGTCTACACTTATTCCGCATAATGTGCCATCAGTATATGCTGATCACATGGCATCAAAATACAAAATGATATCTTATATAGATAAATCTTTGTGTCATGAATGCAGTATGCGTGTTTTAATGAAGTGGACGGAAGAATACAAGAAGTATATGGGTAAGGATACATTTATTTACATCATCTTCAATACTTCGGACTATTATGAGTTTCAGAATTTGGCAGAAAGGTATCAACTATCTTTTCCTTATTTTGTGGATATTGACGACTCCTTTGTTTCCGTGAATGCTTTTCTTCCTAAAGATCAATATTTGAAGACATTTTTAACCACAGACGGCGTTGTTTCCATTGTGGGTGCCCCATTGAATAACAAGAAATTAGAGGCTCTTTATCTTTCTGTAATAAATGGAGAGAAATGAGCTGTTATTAATAACCAATAAAAATTATTTACGTATGACAAAATCTTTATTAACTCTGTTTGCAATGATAATTGCGATAGGGATCATGACCGCCTTCTCTTTTGGGGGCGATTACGTTATTGAAAAGAACTTGGCAGCACTAATGGACGAAGATCCACCTATTATTCCTTGTATTGCAGGTGGTGGACTATGCCTGCTCGATGTCCAAATATATGAAGAATCTGTCGGACCTGATGGAGAAATAGTGAATACTTTAGTAACAAAGACAGCGTCACTGGACGGATATCACGGTATACAACAATAGGAGTGATGAGAAAACTAATTATTTTTTTATTGATAATCTCTGCTTTATCTGCATGCTCTTCGAAGGATGCAGATAATCGCTGGAGAGACAAGATTCAGAAGGCGGAGTCTAAAGTTGGCTATATTGATACGGCTTTTTTAGGGACTCTTTATAGGACTGTGCCGTTAACTAATGATTTTATAGCTGTCGGCATTTATAACGACAAAGATCACTGCGATGCATTACTTGAAATGCGCAATGACAGCTTAATTCAAATTTCTAAATTTGCTCCAAGGGGAAGGGGCGGTCAGGAACTGATCTCATGTCAGATAGTGAGAGATCTTACGACTGGTTATTATTATTTATGTGACATTACCAATGGGCAAAGTAAGATAATAAAGACTAATACGGACGATGTTGCCCAATTAGTAAATCAAGAAAATTGGCAGGTCTTTGATGTGCGGGAACTCCAGCATTATTTCGTTGCCTATCCGCTTGACAACCAATCATTATCTTTTTTAATTGGAAGTGAGCACTCAAATCCCAAGCGTAAATCAAACTCGATATATAGTAGGCTTGATTCATCCGGTATCACGCCATTAAGCATTCAATATCCTAAAAATGAGACAAATATTAAGAATAAAGAGGCACTCGTTTATAGTGGACGAGTGCATCAAAATCCTTCTCGTCTTAATAGATTTGCGTATATTGCTAACAATATTCGATTTATGCACATTTTCGAATATGCTGATGGTGATGTCCATTTAATAAAAGAGATGTACAATGTGCCTGCGAAGTATTCTCTTCGTAAAGATGGCCTAAATATCAGGTTTGACGATGATTCATATATTGGGGTCTTGTCTGCTTATGTAACAGGCAAGTATGTGTATGTGTTGATGAATGATCTAATATATGATGAAGTTCACGATGAAACTATAGTTCTAAGACATGGAGCCCCTGCTCGGTATTCCAACAATGTATATGTATTCGATTGGGATGGCAATGATGTCAAGAAGATAGTACTTGATAAATATATCACCACATTTGTAGTCAATCACGATGACAGTAAGTTGTATGGTATAAACAATATAGATGGAGGAGAGACAAGTATCCTGTATGTTTTTGACCTTTTGGGGGAGGCTTTCAAAAATTAGCGAGTATATCGACGTGCTAAAAGGTTGGCTAATGACAAATATGATATGAACCGAATCTCTATAAAGTGTATACAATTGTCGGTATTCCTATTTTGGGGGACGTGGGGGCTTTGTGCTCAAACTGACACTACGTCGTCCATGCAAAGGTATGACATCAAGATGAGTCTGGATGATGTAATAAACACTGCCCATGACCAGTCACCGTCTGCTATTCTCGCAAAACACAATTTTCTCGTAAATTACTGGGAGTACAGGACATATAAGGCGCAGTTTCTACCTGCTCTCAACCTGTCTGCCAATCTCGGACAGTACAATCGATCCTTAACGCCGGTGCAGAGTAGCGAGACGGGCGAGATTAACTATGTGGACAACAATAATTTGCGAAATACATTAAGTCTTTCCATAGATCAGAATATCCCATTTACCGGAGGTACAATATCTGTTATTACATCTTTGAGCAGGCTGGATCAGTACTCTCCCGAGAATGTGTTGACCTACAACTCGCAGCCTGTTAATGTGTATTACACTCAGCCGATAAGAGCATACAATTCTCTCAAATGGCAGAAAAAGATAGAGCCTAAGCGGTATGAACTTGCCAAGCGTGAATACCTCGAAAGCATGGAGTCAATCTCAGTCTATGCCGCTACATACTTTTTTGATCTGCTTATTGCTCAGGAGAAGCTAAAAATTGCCCGGATAAGTCAGAAAAACACCGAACAGCTATACAATATTGCTCAGGAGAGATTTAAGATAGGAAGTATTACCAGAGATGAGGTCCTCCAGCTCAAACAGAGACTGCTGAGTGACAATCTTGCCATACAAGACAATCAGCTTTCCGAAATGATGGCAATGATTAAGTTACGAACATTTCTCGGGTATAACGAGAATGTGAATATAGTACTAACGGTACCACCTCAAAATTCCGGTCTCTCGTTGAACATAGAAGATGTAATGATGCGTGTCAATGAAAACTCGTCATATTTGCTGAGCAATGAGATAAATAAATTGAGTGCCGAGCAGGAGGTGGCCAGGTCGAAAGCCAATTCGGGACTTAAGGCGTCTCTTTATGCTCAGTTCGGTCTGAACCAGGTCGCTCATGATTTGGGTGGAGCGTATCAGTCACCTCTTGACCAGGAAGTGTTGGGACTCTCTGTCTCTCTGCCTATTATCGATTGGGGGCTTGGGCGCGGAGGAGTTAAGGTGGCAAAGTCAAAGAGCCAAGTTGTAGAGATTCAAACCCAGCAAACGATTAATTCCATGCGGGAAAATGTAATTCTCAAGGTGTTGCAGTTTAATATTCAAGGTGGTCAGTGTGAGGTTTCCGCAGAGGCTGACGAGGTTGGACGTTCAAGATACCAGTCAACAAAAGAGAGATTTATGAATGGTTCCATTGGCGTTCTTGAACTGAATAATGCCCAGACAGAGATGGATAATGCGAGTATCCGCTATTTACAGGATTTGAGTAACTATTGGATATACTATTACAATATCAGGAGGCTTACTCTGTATGACTACCTGACCGGCGAAAAGATAGATGAAGACTTCGGTGAGTTGAGCGGAGAACATAAAGAATAATATTTACAAATATGAATAGAACGATCATTAACAGCTTCAATTGCCTCATAATATGCGTATTACTTTTTGTTTCCTGCAAGCCTAAGTCAGATAATGAGGCTGAAAATGCTGCAAAGAACGATTTTGTGGCAGAGAAGAACCTTGTGGATACCATGAGGCTTGTTGAGGCTGATTTCTTCAGAGAGGTAGTAAGTAATGGAACATTAAAGGGTACAAGAAGGGCAGAGTTGAGATTCGTTTCGCAGGGAGAGATAGCTACAGTCTATGTAAAAAACGGTAGTTATGTAAGAAAGGGAGATCCGATTGTGGCGCTTGATACCAGTGCTTTGAGTATGAGTATGCAAAAGGCCGAACAGACTCTTGAGAAGGCACATCTCGATCTGCTGGACAACTTGATAAGCAACGGATACGGCAGTGATACTGCAAAAGTGCCGAATGACTTGCTCAATGTGGCGAAGATTCGTTCCGGATATGCATCTGCCGTCCAGGATTATGCTGCCGCTAAAATGAATCTCGCCAATGCGCGCCTGACGGCTCCGTTTTCGGGCATCGTGGCCAATCTGAAGGCGAAGCCATACGAACAGAGCGGTGATGTGATATGTCTGATTATAGATAATACTTCCTTTGACGTAGAGTTTAAGTTGCTTGAATCAGAACTGTCGTATGTCAGAGTAGGGCAGGGCATACGCATCTCTCCATTTGTAGATTTGACCCAAAACTACAACGGAACCGTAAAAGAGATTAATCCGTATGTGGATGAGAAGGGACAGGTGGCTATCGTAGCTTCTATTTCCAACAGGGGAAGCAAGTTGGTGGAAGGAATGAATGTAAAAGTATTTATCGAAAGCAAAAAAGAAAAACAACTGATTGTGCCAAAGAGTGCAGTGGTGATAAGGGATGGTTACGATGTGCTTTTTACTCTCAATCCTGACACTAACAAGGCAGGATGGGTCTATGTGGATGTGTTGCAGTCCAACAGTACTCATCACGTGGTAAGAGGCAGTGAGAAAAAGAGTGCAACACTTAAAGAGGGAGCCATCGTTATCATAAGCGGTAATCTTAATCTTGCAGACGGTTTAAAGGTTGAAATAAAAAAACGCTAAGCGATGTTGCGAGGTTTGATCGAAAGGCCGATTGCGGTAACCATGACTATCATAGCGATACTCATAGTCGGTGCAGTGTCTATAGGAATGTTGCCGGTCTCACTTATGCCTGATGTCGATATTCCACAAATAACCGTGCAACTGAGTATGAAGGGAGCCTCTGCAAGAGAAGTGGACGAAGCTGTCATAAAGCCCCTCAGATCGCAGTTGATACAGGTGCCGGCGTTGCAGGAGTTGAGGTGTGAGGCGGTTAACGGTGGAGGTACCGTCTTTATGCAATTTGAGCACAACTCGGATTTAGACTTTAATTTCATCGAGGTTAACGAGAAGATAGATAGGGCTTTATCTTCACTTCCCAAGGAGTTGGACAGGCCTAAAGTTATCAAAGCAAGTGCTACGGATATACCGGTATTCTTTATTGACTTGACTACCGACAATCCTTCGGTAGAGTCGTTCATGAATCTTAGTCGCTTCGCTAAAGAGGTGATTGCTAAACGAATAGAACAGGTGCCGCAAGTTGCGCTTGTGGATATTAGTGGCGTGCTCGGTTCGCAGTTGGTAGTGGAGCCAAAGCAGGAGAAGCTGCGTGGACTCGGTATTACAGTTGCAAATCTTGAGACGGCTCTTGGCAACAACAATCTTTCGCTTGGCAACCTTACTATCAAAGATGGTTATTATCAATGGAATATAAGATTTGATTCCGAAATTACAAGTAAAGAGGATATCGAAAATATCCATCTAAATATCAACGACAGAATATTTCTTTTCAAGGATTTGGCGGTAATCTCACAAGTGCCGGCAAATGCCGGGGGAGTCGTGCGTTCTCAGGGTAAAAGAGCTGTTACAATGGCAGTTATCAAGCAGTCTGATGCTCAGATGTCAGACCTGCGTAAAGGTCTTGACGGCCTCATGAAAGATTTTGGAAAGGAGTACCCTGATGTGCACTTTGGCGTCTCTCGCAACCAGACCGAACTGTTGGATTATTCCATCAATAATCTGAAGTCCAATATCTTGATAGGAGCTATATTAGCTGTATTTGTGATATTTCTCTTTATGAAGGACTTCCGTTCGCCTCTGCTGGTGATTATCACAATACCGCTTTCTTTGATCATCTCACTACTCGCACTTTATCTTATTGGTGTGAGTATCAATATTATATCTCTTTCCGGACTGATACTTGGAATGGGTATGATGGTGGACAATACGATTATTGTCGTAGATAATATTGCCCAACATTGGGAAAGAGGAGAGAATCTCAAAGATGCGATTGTTCTCGGGACGAAAGAGGTAATTGCACCGATGCTGAGTTCCGTACTTACTACCTGTTCAGTATTTATTCCGCTGATATTTTTGAGCGGTATTGCAGGTGCCCTCTTTTTTGACCAGGCGATGGCTGTTACGGCTGCGCTGCTCTCTTCATTTTTAGTGGCAATCACTATTGTCCCGGTCTATTATTATGTGCTTTACCGTCATCAAACTGAGGAAAAGGTCAACACATTTCTCTCCAAAATACAGGTAATCGATTATGAGAGAGTCTATGAAAAGGCTCTGTCATGGGTTTTTCGCCATCAAAAGCTGACATGGACGATATTTCTTGCAATGATACCTCTTTCCGTACTTATGTTTTCAATCCTTGAAAAGAGCAAGTTGCCGCCTCTTACGCACGATGATATTATGCTTAATGTGGACTGGAATGAGCCTCTTACCATTGAGGAAAGTGACAACAGGGCTACACGTTTGATTTCGGGCCTGACGGAAAATATGTCTCAGTACGATGTAATGGTTGGGAAGCAGGATTTCCTACTGTCCCACAGCGGAGATATTGGTGCGACGCAGGTCAAATTTTATATTAAGGCCAAGTCAGCCGGCTCTTTGCCGGATATTGAGACTCAATTGGCAGAGAGGATGAAGCTCAACTATCCGGAAGCAAACTATTCTTTCAGTCAATCTGCCAATATATTTAATCTTATCTTTTCGGAAAATGAGCCTGGCCTCTCGGCCATGATTAAGAATAGAAATGGAGAAGCTCCCGATCCAGATCAGCTCAATATGTTGCTCACTCAGATTAAAGCCTCTATGCCGGAGCTCTATATTGAGCCTGTACTTTGGCAGGAGCAGATACTTTTTATCACTGATCAGGAGAAGATGGCCCTCTATAACATGGACTATGCTTCAATTTATTCGGCACTTAGTCGCGCGACTAAAGAAAATGCTCTGTTCTCCATCAAATCAGGTACTTTCTCTGTGCCGATAGTCTTTGCGGAGAATGACAATATTGGAAATGATCTGCTCTCTATTAGTGTAAAAAACAGTGACAAAGTTGATATTCCACTCTCATTTGTGCTTAAGGAGAGAAGAGTGAGAGACCTTAAGAGTATCGTTTCCGGCAAGGACGGGGATTATTATCCGCTAAATATTATGGCTGAGGACAAGAATATCCCGGGTATCGTAAAAAATATTGACCGTATTGTTAGGGAAAGCGGGGAGTATAGTGTTACTTATTCGGGAGCATATTATTCGAGCAGAAGCATGATTAGCGAACTTGCTGTTGTGCTGATTATCTCCATTTTGCTATTGCTCTTTATACTTGCAGCACAGTTTGAGTCGCTGGTACAGCCTTTCATCATCCTTTCGGAAATAGTAGTGGATATATGCGGAGCTTTAGTCGCTCTGTGGCTTGCCGGATCAGGTATTAATCTTATGTCCCTGATAGGTATAGTGGTAATGTGCGGTATTGTGATAAATGACTCGATCCTGAAGGTGGATACGATCAACAGGCTTCGCAAAGACGGTACCCCGCTAATCAGAGCTATCATGCTTGCCGGTACACGAAGATTGAAGCCGATACTTATGACAAGCTTAACGACAATTCTCGCCATTGCTCCATTCTTGATTAGAGGTAACATGGGATCAGACTTACAATTCCCGCTATCTGTCGCGCTTATAGGCGGAATGGTCTTAGGTACATTGGTAAGTATCCTGTTTATTCCGGTATTTTATTACGAATTGTACCGTAGAGGTGAGAAGAAAAAGAAACAACTGACAGTATGAAGCGTCTTCCCGCATTTTCGGTAATTCTGGTCTTTGTCGTACTTATTGTGATAGGGGCGGGTATGATACCGCTTCTCAACATCCAGTATACCCCTTCGGAAAGGGGAAGTGAGATAAGGATAGATTACTCGTGGAGCGGGGCTTCCGCCAAACTGATGGAGGTTGAGGTTACATCCAAGTTGGAGGGGCTGATAGCTTCTGTTTCCGGAGTGAAAAATATCTCTTCAGTATCGAGAAAGGAGAGGGGGAGCATTACGGTAGAGCTGAAAGACAAGAAAAATATAGAACTTGTGAGGTTTGAAATAGCCTCGCTCATCAGACAGGTCTATCCGAAATTGCCCGAAGATGTATCATATCCTTTGATGTCGGTCTCTTCTTCGGGAACCAATGACTCTCCAATTTTGACGTTTATCATCAATGCAGACCTGCCTACTCAGCAGATTGAAAGTTATACGGAAGATAACATTGTCAAGGAGCTTGCTCTTGTTGAAGGTGTCAGTTCCGTGAATTTGTCAGGGGCCACTCCCTTTTATGTTGAGGTGGCTTTCGATCCTGAGAAGCTTTCCTCCCTCGGAATCACTATCTCAGAACTCTCTTCTGCGATTAACAGCTCCGTGTCGGAATATGACATTGTAGGAAGCTACAACAAGACGGGCATTCTCCTTAAACATGATGTTAATGTAGAAGATCTTGGAGATATTCCAGTTAAAAATGTTGAAGGAAGGATCATCCGTGTCGGTGATGTCGCCGGTATTGAGTACAGGGAGAGCATTCCGACCAGATATTACAGAATTAACGGCCTGAATACAATCAATGTTTCTGTCTATCCTGAAAAATTTGTCAATACGATAGACGTCTGCAATGCCGTAAAGCAGAAGATGAAGTCACTGGAGGCGGGTTTCCCCGATAAGTTTTCAGTCATTACGTCATCTGACAGTTCCATTGAGCTTAATAAGGAGCTTAATAAAATATTGATGCGAACAGCGCTTTCGCTGCTGATACTGCTGGTATTTGTTTATGCAGCGAGCCGGAGTCTAAAGTATCTGTTTGTAATATTTATTTCGCTTATAGCCAATATCTTAATAGCTTTTATCTTTTACGTACTGTTTGATCTCGAGATACATATCTATTCTCTTGCAGGTATTACGGTCTCATTAGGTATTATTATCGACACATCTATTGTAATGATATCACACTATGGTTATTACAAGAATAAAAAAGTCTTTGTGGCCATTCTCGGAGCGCAACTGACCACGATTGGGGCATTGTCGGTGATATTTCTTCTGCCGGAAAAGGTAAAGACTACCTTCACAGATTTTTCTGCGGTAATCATCATTAACCTCTTCATTTCACTGCTGATATCGATGTTTTTCATACCTGCACTTGTGGATACTCTTCATGTCAGAGATCGCGAATCTATCTCAAAGATAAGCAACAAGCGTGGTGTTATTAGGTTTAATCGCCTGTATGCTAAGTATATAAATTTTGCGAAGAAATACAAATGGGTGACTTTTATCATATTAATTCTCGGTTTTGGCCTTCCCGTCAGTAAATTGCCGGATAAACTTGGAAGTGAGGCACGTACGGCTTATTACCGGCAGCAGGATGAAGAGGAAAAGAAGGACAATTTCTTAATCATAGCATACAACAAGACTTTGGGAAGCGACTTCTTTAAAACGAAGTTAAAAGATAAATTGGATCTGGTACTTGGCGGCAGTTTCAGACTCTTTTTGAAGCACTCTTCAAGCAATCTGTATCGAAGCCCTACGCGTCCCAATCTGTCGGTTCGTGCTTCTTTGCCTGATGGCTGCACGATAAGCCAGCTGAACGAAATCGTGCTCTATATGGAAAATTTCCTTTCTCAGTTTGAAGAAATAGAGTCATTTAAGACAGCGATTGCAAGTCATAGCAATGCCTCGATAACTATCACTTTTAAGAAAGAGGCGGAAAACACCTCGTTCCCACTTATGCTCAAAAGTGAGATTATCTCTAAGGCAATAGACTTCGGAGGTGCCAATTGGAGTGTATATGGTATTGATGACCAGGGATTTAATAATAGCGTATACTCTTCATACAAGGATAACAGGATCGCTTTTACGGGATACAATTATGATGAACTGTACAGATATTGTCAAAATTCAGTGAAAGAATTATCAAAAAATGCAAGGGTATCGGGAGCCGATATTTTCGGGCAGGTGGGATTTGGAACCACTCTATCCAGAAGTGAGTATTTTATCGACTATGACCCTTACATCCTGGCAGCAAACAATCTTTCCAAGCTTGATGCTTACACGGCGCTCAGGGATCAACTGTACGTTCAGTCGATAGGTTCATATTACAACAATGGAGTGAATACTGCAATTCGACTGGTTTCTGCCAATAAGGCTTATTTTGATGTGTGGAACCTTAATAACGAATATATCAAAGTGGGAGATAAATCTCTAAAATTTTCCGATATCGGCAAGATAGAGAAGCACAACAGCGGCAATGATATTTATAAACAAAATCAGCAGTACCGTCTGATTGTAGCCTACGATTTCGTCGGGCCGCATGAACTTGCGGGCAGGGTGATGGAGAAAGAGATAGATCGGTTGAACTACTCTGTACTGCCGATAGGGTATAAGGCTGGCAAGGATATTTATTCATGGAACCTCGATAAGGACAATAATGTGGCACTTTTGCTGCTTGTGATAGTTATTATCTATTTTATCTGCGCAATTCTCTTTGAATCACTTATTTATCCGTTGATAATAATAGGTCTGATCCCAGTCTCTTTTATTGGACTTTTCCTGATATTTGCCATTACGGGAAGCAGTTTCGATCAGGGCGGCTATGCGGCTCTTGTCATGCTATGCGGTATAGTGGTCAATGCCGGCATCTATCTGTTGAGTGAATATAAGACACAACTTGCGCGTGGAGGCTCTTTTATCAGGGCTTACAATCACAAAATAATACCGATCCTGCTCACAGTCCTTTCCACGCTACTTGGGCTTGTTCCGTTTCTGTTTGACGGCAAAGATGAGGTATTTTGGTTTGCCTTTGCATTGGGAACAATCGGAGGTCTGTTATTTTCGCTGATAGCTTTGATATTCTTTCTTCCCGTCTGGCTGCCTCAGGGTGACCCAAATAAGCATATAAAAAGGGTGGCCAAATAATTTAGCCACCCTTCAATTTATCATATACCGATTAGATTACTTCTGATCAGCAAGACGTTTGTAAGTGTTGAGTCTCAACTTTGCAAACTCCTCTGTTTTGGCAAACAATTCAGTTGCATGTTCAGGGAAGGTCTTAAGTAGAGATGAGTAACGTACTTCACCTTTCAAGAAGTCCTGGAATTTACTCCAATCAGGCTCTTTACTGTCCAAAGTGAACGGATTCTTACCTTCAGCTTCCAATACAGGATTATACCTGTAAAGATGCCAGTAACCACATTCTACTGCAGATTTCTCTTCCCTCTGGCTCAGACCCATACCTGCCTTCAAGCCGTGGTTGATACAAGGTGCATAGGCAATGATCAGAGATGGTCCGTCATAAGCTTCAGCCTCTTTAAGAACGTTCAGGAATTGTGCCTGATTTGCGCCCATAGCGACCTGAGCAACATAAACATAACCATAGCTGATAGCCATCATGCCAAGGTCTTTCTTACGAACTCTCTTACCTGAAGTTGCGAACTTGGCAACTGCTCCGGCAGGAGTTGCTTTAGAAGACTGTCCACCTGTGTTGGAGTAAACCTCAGTATCGAGTACCAATACGTTTACATTTTCACCGGAAGCAAGCACGTGATCAAGTCCACCGTATCCGATATCGTATGACCAACCGTCGCCGCCGAAGATCCACTGTGAACGTGCAGGAATGAAGTTTTGCAACTCAAGAAGTTGTTTGCAAGTATCACAGCCACATGCCTTCATAAGAGGAACCAACTTATCTGTAACTTCTCTTGTGATCTCACCGTTCTGGCGATTCTCAAGCCATAGTTTGAACAAACTCTTCATCTCTTCTGTGCAGCAAGAGCATTCAAGGCCCTGTTCCATCAAACGTGCAACAGTACTGCGAACTCTTTCACTGCCTACTCTCATACCGAGACCGAACTCAGCGTTATCCTCAAACAATGAGTTTGCCCATGCAGGACCGTGGCCCTTAGAGTTGGTGCAATATGGTGATGATGGGAATGAAGCACCGTAGATTGAAGAACAACCTGTAGCATTTGCAACCATCATTCTCTCACCGAACAATTGAGTGATAGCTTTGATATACGGAGTCTCACCGCAACCTGCGCAAGCACCTGAGAACTCAAACAGAGGCTGTGCAAACTGTGAGTTTTTAACATTCTGAGTCTTTGGAGCAACGCTGTCTTTGTAGCCGATGTTTGCGTGCAGGTAGTCGAAATTGGCCTGTTCGGCATCCTGAGATTCTGCAGACTTCATAACCAAAGCTTTGTTGCCTTTGTTACCAGGACAAACGTCAGCGCAGTTACCGCAACCGGTACAGTCGGCAGGAGAGACTTGCATTGTGAATGTATAATCTTTGAAAGTCGCATTACCCTGGATTCTCTTAATGCCTGCAGGAGCATTCTTGGCTTCTTCAGCATTCATAAGGAATGGACGGATAGCAGCGTGAGGGCAAATGAATGAACATTGGTTACATTGAATACAGTTGGCTGCATCCCACTCCGGAATATTAACGGCAATACCACGTTTTTCGAAAGCAGCTGTACCGCTTGGAATAGTACCGTCAACCATATCATGTGCAAAAATACTTACAGGAAGATCATTGCCGTTTTGAGAGTTAACGATGTCGGCCACGTTTCTGATCCACTCAGGAGCAAGACGGTTGTAGTTTGCGTGTACATATTTGCCTGTAGCATTCTTCCAATCTTCAGGAATAGCAACTTCAGTATATTCTGCTCCACGGTCAACAGCAGCATAGTTCATCTTAACGACAGCATCGCCTTTCTTTCCGTATGATTTGTCGATGGCTTTCTTCATATAAGCGACAGCATCTTCGTAAGGAATGATGTTGGTAATCTTGAAGAATGCAGATTGAAGGATTGTATTAGTCCTTCCGCCCAAACCGATCTCAGCGGCAATCTTGGTTGCGTTGATGATATAAAGCTTGATATTCTTGTTTACAATCTCTTTCTTAACGAAATCAGGGATTCTCTTGAAAGTCTCTTCAGTGTCCCAAAGGCTGTTCAAAAGTAGAGTACCGTTTTGTTTGATACCTTTCATAACGTCATACTTGTAGAGGTATGAAGGGACGTGGCAAGCTACGAAATCGGGAGTAGATACAAGGTAAGGAGCTCTGATCGGCTGATCACCGAATCTTAGGTGAGAACAAGTATACCCGCCTGATTTCTTAGAGTCATAGTCAAAATAACCCTGGCAATATTTAGGAGTGTGATCGCCGATAATCTTGATGGTATTTTTGTTTGCGCCTACGGTACCATCTGAACCCAAACCATAGAATTTACACTCGTAAGTGCCCTTCTTTGCAAGAGATATCTCTTCCTTAACCGGAAGCGATTTGAAAGTAACGTCATCGACTATGCCGATAGTAAAGCCATTCTTAGGTTCCTTGAGTCTGAGATTTTCAAATACAGAGATGATCTGTGCAGGGCTGGTATCCTTTGAAGAGAGGCCATAACGTCCGCCGACAACCATAGGAGCATTTTCGCCCATATCAGCGATAACATTCTTGATATCCATGAATAAAGGCTCTCCAAGAGCACCAGGCTCTTTGGTACGATCCAAAACAGCGATTTTCTTAACGCTCTTAGGAAGAGCGCGAAGGAACCATTTCGCTGAGAACGGCCTGTAAAGACGTACGGTGATAAGACCTAACTTCTCTTTCTTAGTCTCTGCAAGGTAATCAATAGTCTCTTTTATGGTCTCGCATACAGATCCCATAGCAATGATGATGTTCTCTGCATCCGGTGCTCCGTAATAGTCGAAAGGCAAATAGTGACGACCTGTAATTTCGGTAATCTCTCCCATATATCTTGCTACGATATCCGGAACTGCGTCGTAATAAGGATTGGCAGCCTCACGTGCCTGGAAGTAAACGTCAGGATTCTGAGCAGTACCTCTGGTAACAGGCTTGTTAGGATTCAAAGCTCTATCGCGAAATCTTGCGAGTGCTTTTTCACTAACGAGTGGTTTTAAGTCTTCAGCCTCAAGAACTTCAATCTTCTGGATCTCATGAGATGTTCTGAATCCGTCAAAGAAGTGAACGAAAGGAACGCTTGATTTGATTGCTGAAAGGTGAGCAACTGCTCCAAGGTCCATAGCTTCCTGTACACTTGATGAAGCCAAAAGTGCAAAGCCTGTCTGTCGTGTGCTCATAACATCAGAGTGGTCACCAAAGATTGAAAGAGCTTGAGCGGCTAATGATCTTGCTGATACATGAAATACTGCAGGGAGAAGCTCACCGGCAATCTTGTACATATTAGGGATCATCAAAAGAAGGCCCTGAGATGCTGTGAAAGTAGTAGTTAAACTACCGGCCTGAAGAGATCCGTGCACTGCACCTGCAGCACCACCTTCACTCTGCATTTCGGTAACTTTAACAGTTTCACCGAACATATTCTTCTTTCCGAAAGCAGCCCATTCATCGACATATTCTGCCATAGTTGATGAAGGGGTGATAGGGTAAATAGCCGCATGTTCACTAAAGAGGTAAGCTACGTGCGCAGCTGCGTAGTTACCGTCACAAGTAATAAATTTTTTTTCTTTTGCCATGTTTATCGTGTATTTGATATTTAATTGATTATTAATTTTGTAATTAATTAAGGTATATATAATAAAATTCAAAATTATGGATTATTTTTGTGATAGAGAATTTTAATTCGCTATTTTTACGTTGAACCAAAAAATAAATGATTTTATGAAGAAAATAATGCTCTTTACAGTCATGTTTTTAACATGCTTTGAGTGCTTTTCACAGAATGTAGTGCATTCGACGAACAGGGGAGATCTCGCTGCCAATATGATTGACAGTGTAAAGTATGTAACGCCTGAATTCCAGACCGGAATAGTTATCTTCAAGACGGGGGAAAAGACAGAAGCCAAGCTCAATATAAGTACAATCGATCAGACCTTAAGATTTATAGATGAGAATGGAGAGGTGCTTTCAGTTCGCAATCAGGATGATATCAGCAGGGTTTCAATTAAAGGCCGTACTTTTGTCAGAGGCCGCGGCATCTATGTAGAGTTGCTGGATATGTCTTCAGATGTCATATTGGGGGTTTGCCGAAAAGTTAATTTCCTTGAGACCGAGAAGCAGGGCGCTTACGGAAAGGCTTCACCGACTACTTCCGTCACCTCAGTTTCTTCATATACGGATAACGGGTATATGTATGATCTCAATCAAAATCTTACCACACCGTTTCTTTACAAACAGATACCTTACCTCTACAAGAACGGTGTGTTCTATCTTGCTTCGAAGAAAGCCTTTACTAAGTGCTTTCCTGATAAGAAGGCTGAGATACAGTCATATATTGACGAAAAAAAGGTCGACTTCAGTGACATGGACCAAGTCAGACCTCTTTTCATCATTCTGGGACGGTAAAGTATTACTACTCGGATATTTTCTTGATCAGACCTTGAAGGACGGTGCCCGGACCGATTTCGGTAAATGACGTGGCGCCGTCTTTTATCATGTTCTTTACAGATTGGGTCCACCTTACCGGAGAGGTGAGCTGCTTTAGCAGATTGGCCTTTATTTCATCGGGACAAGTGTGCGGCAAGGCATCCACATTTTGGTATATCGGACACTGTGCTTTCGCAAATGAAGTGATTTCGATGGCCTCTGCAAGTTCCATACGCGCCGGCTCCATAAGCGGAGAGTGAAATGCCCCACCTACAGGTAAAACGATAGCTCTTTTGGCTCCTGCCGCCTTAATTTCTTCACATGCACGGTTAACGGCATCTGTCTCTCCGGAGATAACAATCTGTCCGTCGCAGTTGTAGTTTGCCGCTACAACTATGCCTTCAGTCTTATTGCAAACATCCTCTACAGTGGAGTCTGCTATACCGAGACAGGCCGCCATTGTGCCCTGGTTCAGTTCGCAGGCTTTCTGCATTGCCTGAGCACGGATGGAGACAAGCTTGAGTGCATCTTCAAAATTGAGGACTTTTGCAGCAACAAGTGCTGAAAATTCGCCGAGAGAGTGGCCGGCTACCATATCCGGATGGAAATCTTCCATACATGCGGCAGCTGCCACGGAGTGTAAAAATATCGCCGGTTGCGTGACTTTTGTAGCCTTCAGCTCATCTGGAGTGCCTTCAAACATAATTTTGGTGATGTCAAATCCGAGAATCACGTTAGCCTTCTCAAACATCTCCCTAGCCTTAGGGTTGGTGTCGTAAAGGTCTTTCCCCATTCCCGGGAATTGAGAGCCTTGTCCCGGAAAAACGTAAGCATTCATATCTATTCTTTTTAGTTATCAAATAATAAAATTGTACTTTTGCAATCTGAATCTTCGCTCCCGTAGTTTAATGGATAGAATTGAAGATTCCGGTTCTTTAGGTCGGGGTTCGATTCCCCGCGGGAGTACTAAAGCAAAAGCTAAGTATCTACCTTATCGATAGATGCTTAGCTTTAATTTTTATAGAGCTGGTTCATGACTACTCTACGAACGCGAGTATTTCTCCTTTTTTAACTTTGGCGTTCTGGTCAGCGAAAACAGCTATAATTTTGCCACTGTTGAGCGCTTGAACCTCTTCCACTCCGTAGTAGGTCTGGATGAAGCAGACAGGAGTACCTTCTTTTACTTTTTCGCCTATGTTAGGCTTGACAGACTCCTGTGCAGGCTCATATTTCCAGAGTAAATCTCCGTCAGCTGTTGCCTGGACAGGCTTAGCCTCAGGGTGCTGCCCTGCAAATTTATTCACATCAAACTTAGGCATTTCGACTACCGGACGAATGACAATCTTTGGAGCACCTGCTTTTTCTTTTGCAGCTTCCAACTCCTGCTCAAAGCGTTGTTTTGCAACTCCGCTCTTGTAATCCATATATTGTCTTTCATGCATTGCAATCTCAAACAACTCTTCATCATCCTTGCCGAAGTCCCAGTTGTTTTCCTTCATGATACCTCTGAATCTGTCAAGCTCATCAGGGAAAGCATCTTGAGGATTTCCTGTGTAGAATTCAAGACCTTTCTCTTTTGCCAGAGCAAAAATCTCAGGTGCGAGAGGTCCCGGAAGGGTACCCATCTTGCCTAAAATCATATTCCATGTATCTTTGTCGATGGTTGTCCAACGAGGCTCACCTTTCAAAGTGTGCATCAAGTTCATCAGAGAAGTATTCTTAACATACTGACTGAAAGGAGTTACCAATGGAGGGTAACCGAGTCTTGGCCATACGTATGCGACTTCCTGGAATAGCAGGATAACAAGATCGTTGATTGATAACTCTTTCTTGCCCTGATTTTTGAGAGATGCGTTGATGGCGCCGTGGAAGCCTTTCAGGTCTGCCATCATAGAGCCCATCATACCTCCCGGAAGTCCGCAGCCTACCAACAGAGAAGACATCTGGAAGTTACCCGGGTCAATGAAATAACCGAGATAGTCATCCATGAAGGACTGAGTCAGACGGCGAGCCTCCATGTATGCATCCATGTTTATATCTTTTACAATAAATCCGGCATCTTTCATCATCTCCTGGATGGTAATTACGTCCGGATGGATTTTACCCCACGAAAGTGGTTCCATTGCCACATCAAGATATTCGGCACCGGCTCTTGCTACTTCAAGCATTGATGCAGGAGAGAATCCCGGGCCGCAATGTCCGTGGTATTGTACTATGATGTGCGGATATTTATCTTTGATGGCTTTAGTAAGGCGGCCTAAAAATGCAGGACGACCAACACCTGCCATATCTTTCAGACAGATCTCATCGCAACCGTACTCAACGACTTTGTCAACTACTCCCATGTAGTATTCAACCGTGTGAATAGGGGAGTTGGTTATGCTGAGTGCTACCTGAGAGATCATCCCGGCATTTTTAGCATATTCAACGGACAGCTTTAAATTACGGTGATCGTTAAGTCCACAGAATGAACGTGAAATATCAGTTCCCTGTTTAACTTTTACTTTATACATCAGTTCTCTGACATCAGCAGGAACAGGATTCATCCTCAAACCGTTCAGACCTCTTTCCAACATGTGAGTCTGGATACCGGCTTTATGGAAAGGTGCTGTCCACTCACGAACAGCTGTGTTTGGATTTTCTCCAAAAAGAAGATTAACTTGCTCAAAAGCTCCTCCATTTGTTTCGATACGGTCAAAACAGCCCATATCGATAATCACCGGAGCTATCTCTTTGAGCTGATGCACCTTAGGAACATATTTTCCTGAGGACTGCCACATGTCTCGATAGACTAGGGAGAATTTTATTTCACGTGCCATATAATAAAACGAAAAATTCGGTTTTTAATAAATAATTTGCAAATGTAACATTTCCTACAAAAACCACTCCAAATTTCTTGCTTTATTTCAAAAATGATTATCTTTGCATCCCCGTTCGATAAGAAAGGGGGATAAATGGTGGATGTAGTTCAGTTGGCAGAGCATCGGATTGTGGTTCCGAGGGTCGTGGGTTCGAATCCCATCATCCACCCTGAAAGGGCAGTTGCAGCAGTGCAGTTGCCCTTTTTTAGATTGTAGATGTACATCAGGCTGTTCTATTTTCTCTTTTCCGTGAGGTACTTCCAGTAGCGTACGGGCATGTCCTGACGGTGTTTGCGAGGATTGCGGCGTTCTTTTATTGCAATGCTCTTGAAGTAGGTTTGCCACATTTTCTGAAAGAGAAGTTCATCTTCGGCCAGCAGATTGTCCGCCAGAAAACCTTTCTTGAGGATTGCTTCAGACTCCTCGGCGGTAAATGTGATTTCTTCAACCGTGTGAAGATCGTAGTAGTAGCCGTATCCACGTCTGACATCGTAAATTATCCACTTCTGGCCTGCGAATCTGTCTTTGAAGTGTTCTATTGCCATCGGCAAAATATTGTGCTGTGGCTCGAAAGGAGCGAAATAGATATCATCGGCTGTCTTTTGAAATCTTGCGAACTGCACTAATCTCATTCTCTCGTAAGAGACTTGTTTATAGACTCTTGAAAGTGCCAAAACATCCTGGTCGGCAAAGTTTACTTCAATGCTTTTGGGAGCATCAACGGCTTTTCGGATAAATCGAAACAGCAACTCGTCAACTTTAGGATATCCATCTGCCATCCATGCAATCGTAAGTTCGCGCATGGCATCATTCGAAAGTTTTTTACCCAAAGCTTTCCAGACACGGTCTGCCTTTTGGGTATCGGTAGCACAAGTGTAAAGCTCATCATGGAAGAGTGGCAGCGGCTCGCCTTCTCCTACCAGCGTATCCGGAAAGAGTTTATGCAGATATGCATCAAAAACGCATGTCAGCAGCCCTTCAAATGTCTTATCATAGCAAAAAACGGTCATTTCTCGAATGGTATTTCCAACTGGTTTTCATCAATCTTTTTCTTTCCGGATCCAACGGTCAAGATAGCCTTGACCCTTTCAGGCTTAAGCTCGTTGATAGTGTGGACAGGCAACTCACGGCAGGAGATAAAGTACTGCGCCTTTTTCATTACGATTCCCATCTTCTTCAACTGGAAGGCGCCCAGATGGCCATATCTGCGGGAAGCTACTATAAGAGTGGCGGATTTAACTCCGATGCCGGGTACTCTGAGAAGCATCTCATAATCGGCACTGTTTATATCGACAGGAAACGCTTCAGGGTGACGCAGTGCCCACGAGAGTTTCGGATCCACATCCAAGTCTAAATCGGGATAGGTATCATTGACTATTTCGTTTACACGGAAATTGTAAAATCTCATCAGCCAGTCTGCCTGATAAAGGCGATTTTCTCTTACAAGAGGCGGCTGCTTCAGCATTGGGAGCCTCGAGTCATAAGTGTTTACCGGCACATAGCCTGAATAATATACTCTCCTGATGGAAGGTCTCCGGTAGAGAGCAGAGGAGAGGTTAAGTATTGCCTTGTCGCTGTCTGAAGTGGCACCTACTATCATCTGGGTGCTCTGTCCGGCAGGAACAAATCGAGGTGCATGGCGATATTTTTGTCGCTCCTCCTGATTCTCAAGTACTCCCTGATGGATAAATTTCATCGGTTGATAGATGCTTGCAAGATTTTTCTCCGGGGCGAGCATCTTGAGGTTGTTGTCGTTGGGAATCTCAATGTTGACACTCATACGGTCGGCGTACAGTCCGGCTTCCTGCACAAGTTGCCGGCTTGCACCGGGGATGCTTTTCATGTGAATGTAACCGTTAAACCTCTGTTCTACCCTAAGGTTGCGTATGACTGCTACCATGCGCTCCATAGTGTAGTCCGGATTGCGTACTACGGCAGAACTGAGAAATAGTCCTTCAATATAGTTCCTCCGATAAAACTCCATTGTAATATCCACAAGTTCCGAGACGGCAAATGTGGCTCGCGGCACATCGTTGCTTCGGCGGTTAACGCAATAGGCGCAGTCATAGATGCACATATTGGTCAACATAATTTTAAGCAGCGAAATGCACCGTCCATCTTCCGCAAAACTGTGGCAGATGCCCATTCCTCCTACGGTATTGCCCAGACCTCCTTTTTTGTTGTTGCGCACCGTTCCACTCGACGAACACGATACATCATATTTCGCCGACTCTGCCAATATTTTCAACTTTTCAATTGTCTGAGCGTTCATTATATGTTACTTAGGGTCATATCTGTAATCCATTCGCAAAATTACGGTTTTTATCTCCTTATGATGACATACTGTGTCATATTGTATAAAAGAAATGGGGTAATTATTCTCCGAAGAAAATGACGGTAGCGCGGTTGCCGTTCAAATCAACGATTGTGAGGCGGTGGCGGCCTCGAGTCGGGATTATGCGTATCTTGTGCTCGCCATTGCTTGTGGAGCAGATATATTGATCATCAATGTGCCAAAATAGAGTCGCAGTCGGGTCTGAGTGAGCCGCCGAGAAGATAACTCCCTGACTCTTGGAGTCTAAGGCTACAGGTGCCGCTAATCTCATTCCGCTTTGCGGATAGATAATCTCAATAACGGAAGCGCCGGATGATGGGGAAGATTCGACTCCCGAAACTCCGCCACCATTCAAGAATTTTGGATGCAGCGGGGGCAACTGCCTGTAATCGCTGTGAGTACGCATATAATACCACTCTTGCGCGGGTGGGAGGATAAACCATGACACAGTTTTCATTTGAGACACACTGTAACAGTCGCTGTTTACAATATACTGTTCATCCTGACTGAGATGGATTATCTTATGGTATGGACAGACTTCGGGACGCTGCGGAGCTGTCGGAGCGAGTATCGTATCAGGTGGATTGTCGACAGTGCAGTTATCCGATACCGGATGACCGCTCTGAGGACAGACCTCCACCTCTTCCAGATTCATTTCAGGGGTATCAAACCAGCTTGTTGCAGGAAGCGAACTGAAAATATCAAACATTATCGGTGCTGCATATCCGATTCCGGTCAGAAGAGGTCTCCCTTCTCCTGTACAATTGCCTGCCCATACAGCTACAACATATTGCGGAGTTACTCCGACACTCCATGCGTCTCGATTACCATAACTTGTTCCGGTTTTCCATGCTATTTTTTTTGCGGAGCTGAAAGACTGCCAACTGCTCTCTTCTTCCGGACGGTTTACATCCAATAGCGCTTCAAATGTGCACCAGATGGCACCTGCTGAGAGTGGATAGTCCTTCTCACTATATGCCTTGTCGGCAAATGAGTTGAGTCTGGCGGCCATCCCGCAGTAGGCTGTTGCCAGATCGATGAGTTTGATTTCGGCTCCGCCCAAAATCAGTGAAAGGCCGTAAGTATTTGCACCTCTGGTGATGGTGGTGAACCCCATTTTCTGCAGCAGCAGAATAAATTTGTCAATACCGTAATCGTTCAGCATCTTAACCGAAGGTACATTCAGGGAGCGCCGGATGACGCTGTATGCAGGTACTGCTCCGTCAAAAGTATGATTGTAGTTGTGAGGTGAAAAGTCCTTGTAGTAGAAAGGTATGTCCGGAATCAAAGTAGTCGGAAGAATCTGACCTTCATCCAGCATGGCTGCATACAGAAACGGCTTCAAGGTGCTGCCGCTGCTGCGTGGGGCCTGTACAACATCTACCTCTTCGCCTTTGCCGTTGCCCGAGTTGCCGGTCGGTGAATTTACTTCAGGAATCTTCTTATCTACATTGCCGCAGTAGGCCAGTACATGGCCGGTAGAGACATCCAGTACGACTGCCGCAATATTCTCAACCTTGTTGCTCTCAAACAGCTCAATATAGTTGGAAAGTATATTTTCGGTGCGAACCTGAAGAGCAAAATCTAAAGTGCTGAGGTATAGCTTGTCACCATTCTGCTTGCGCAGGGTCTCAAGGTAGTGATATGCTATATCGGGCATCGGATAGGGCTTATCCGGGAGTAATTCATCCTTGGCAAGCGTGCACTCTATCTCAGATATGATACCTGTCGTATATAGCCTGTCCAATAAAAAGTTACGCTTAGTCAGCAGGGCATTTCTGTTCTTGCCGGGGTGGATCAGGGCGGGCGAGTTCGGCAGAACTGCAAGCATTGCGCTTTCAGCCCAAGACAGATCTTCGGCCGAGCGTCCGAAATATCTCCATGAAGCAGCCTCAAGCCCCACCACATTGCCTCCAAAAGGTGCATTTGCAGCGTACAGCGCCAAGATATCATCCTTAGAATACCTGATTTCCAGCCTGGTTGCGAGCACAGCTTCAATTATCTTTTCCGCCAAAGTACGCTTCTTGCCGTTACGACTCAGACGAATGACCTGCATGGAAATGGTACTTGCTCCGCTTCTGATCTCCTCTGCTTTGAAGTTCAGAAGCAACGCTCTTCCCACAGCGAGAGGATCAACGCCAGGATGAATGTAGAACCTCTTGTCTTCGTATGTAGTGATACATTTTGCAAATTTATTCGGGACAGAGTCAATCTTTGGGAAACGCCATTGCCCGTCTGCAGCGATGCGTGCACCCATCAGGCGGCCGTCATTGCTTTCAAGAACTGCAGAGACAGGTGTCTCGAACAAGTGCCTCGGAAGACACAACATGTACCCTGCAATAAGCAGAAGACTTGCAAAAACAGCGACTGCTGCGGTAATCTTGTTTTGCTTCACTTAGTTATATTTATTACATTTGCAAAAATACTAATTTAAACTATTATGAAACGTCTTTTTCTATTGGCAACAGTGATTGCGACAATATCAGTAGTCGCATCTTGCAATCAGATAGCAACAAACGGTGATTACAAATTGGAAGTATCCGAGCAGGTTAAGATTGACGAACCGATCATGATGAGGCTTGGAGATACTCTCTCCTTTAAAGAGTCGTCCAATCAGGAAGCTGCTATAAAGAAAAATGTAAGCTTCTCTCCGAAAATAGATTTCGATGTAGAAGTACTTAACAGTCAGACAGCCCTTATTCACCCTAAGAGCCCGTTAAAATACAAGACCACTTATAAAATGGGAGTAAACGTGGGTAAGATCATTGGTGCCAAGTCTTCTAAAAAGAGTTACAGCATAAGTGTTGTTTCTCCTGTGTTAAGATACACAGACGGCAAACTTTCGATTCTTCCGGATGAAGAGAACTTTTTCATAGAGGGAACGATAGAGTCTTCCGATCCGATTGACGGCAAATATATAGAAGCGGGGATGACCGTCAGTCGCAGTGGCTGTACGGTAGCGTGGAGTCACAGTGATGATGGCAGAAAGCATGGTTACAAAATAGATAATATAGTTCCGGAGGCTCAATCTTACAAACTTACCGTGAAGCGCGACTATTCGATGTACGACGATCGGGAGATTGTGGAGATTACTTACGATGTTCCTGCAAAAGGTGAATTTTCAGTATTAGCGTCTGAAGTGTTTTTGGAGCCGTACAGATTTGAAATAGTATTTTCTTCGGTTTTGGATAAAAGGCAAATTTATAACAATCTTATTACAATGCCGGGTGCAGGCAAGTTGAAGTTCCTGTCTGAAAATAATAAACTTGTAATCTATCCGAGCGTCAAGGCTGAAGGGCATCAGAAGGTCACAATTGACAAATTGATCAAAAACACCAGGAACGGGACTCTTAATGATGACTGGAGCAGGACTTTCCAGATTCCGTCCGATGAGCCTTCGGTTAAGTTTGTAAATAAGGGCGCGATATTGCCCTCAAGCAGTGGAATGAATATTCAGTTTCAGGCGGTTAACTATGAAAAGATCAGAGTGCGTGTAAAGCAGATTTACGAAAACAACGTGCTTCAGTATCTGCAAAGTAACAGCCTCAACAGCACGGATTCGTATATCGACAGAGTGGCCCGCACCATAAAAGATACAACATTTGCCCTGGGAGATCCGACATCCGTCAAATTGAAAAATATTGCAATATACGGATTGAATCTTTCCGATATTGTCAAGATACAGAAGGGAGCCATATACAAAGTGGAGATCCGCGGTGTAAACCCACTTGTGGATCTCGGAGAGGACTATTGGGAAAGCGACTATTACTTTGGAAACTGGAGTGATTATGGACAGAGATCGAAGAATATACTTGTTTCCGATTTAGGAGTGATCGTGAAAGGTTCGGATTTGGGCGAATACACATTTTTTGTAACCAACCTTCTTACTACCGCACCGGTTTCAGGAGCGAAAATAATGGCTTACAACAATGTTAATCAATTGGTTGGCGAGGCCACGACAAATGGAGAAGGAAAGGCTGTTGTAACATCGACGGATAAGCCGTACAGTGCTATTATTTCCGCAGGGCAGGAGAAAACATATATAAAAATAGGGGATTCTCCACTATCGATAAGTAATTTTGAGGTAGGTGGTACTGCCGTACAGAAAGGGCAGAAAGGATTCATTTTTGGAGAGAGAGGAGTCTGGAGGCCGGGCGATGATATATACCTTACATTTATATCAATGGTTATAGATGGTAAATTACCTGACAATCATCCTGTTACCGCAGTGTTGTGTAATCCGCAGGGGCAGGAGATCAAGACCATTACCAACAACAGCGGTATGAACGGGATGTACACTTTCAAATTCTCTACAGATGCCAATGCCCCGACGGGCAATTGGAGTGTAAGGATTGAAGCAGGCGGAGTGACTTACAACAAAACTGTCAAGATTGAGACAGTCAAGCCTAATAAGTTATTGATTAACTTTGCTTTGGATCAGGAGCCGGTCCCTTTCAGCAGTATCAAAGGTTCCGTATCTGCAAAGTGGCTCGTAGGCAACCCTGCCGCCAATCTCGAGACAAGAGTAGAGGCCGAACTTACACGTGCAAGCACCTCTTTTAAAGGTTATCCCAACTATGTATTTGAAGATCTTTCAAGGGGCTTTTATTCACAGGGATATAACATTTCAAGCGGTAAGACAGACAGTGAAGGCAACTTTTACTTCAATAGCTATATCACTAAATCTCGCGAGATACCGGGTCTGATCAATGTAATGTTTACCACACGTGTCTTTGAGCCGAGCGGAGATTTCAGCATAGACAATTACGCAACGGTATTTTCTCCTTTCGATACTTACATCGGTATCAATATGAACGAAGAAGAGAGTGCATGGGGCAGCAAATATTGGGATATTAAAAAGCCGCATACGGTAGATATCGTAGCAGTTAACGCCTCCGGAGCCACACTTCTCAGGCAGATGAATGTCTCGGTAGATGTATACAGAATAGGCTGGAACTGGTGGTGGGGATCATCATACAGCGAATTGGCTTCATACTCGAGAGATTCATATAATCAGCCTTACAAGAGTTTCAATGTCACTCTTAAAAATGGAAAAGGAAGCTTCGATATGGATATGAGTGCTCAGGAGAGCGGATACTTCTTCTTCAGGGTAACTGATCCGAATGGTGGACATGCTGCCTCGCGTGCTGTTATGGTCTCTTCCGGATATTACGAAGGTGACGATGGCCGACAGGATGCCGCAGTCAAGCTGACAACTTCTCTTGACAAAGAAAACTATAAAGTGGGAGAGACAGCTCGATTGACTATCCCTTCAGCTGTTGGAGCAAAGGCCCTTGTTTCCCTTGAAAAGGGTGAAAAGGTAGTGAAAAGCTTTTGGGTGGACTGCAAAGGTGCATCTACAGAGATAGCTGTGCCGCTGACCGCTGATATGACTCCTAATATTTACGCATCCGTGACGCTTATTCAGCCTCATAACAATACTGTAAATGATGCTCCAATCAGGATGTTCGGTATTCAGAGGATCAATGTTGAAGATGCGGCAACTCACCTGAATCCTGTTATTGCGGTACCTGATGAGATTAGGCCCGAAAGCGAAGTTACTGTAACGGTAAGCGAGCAGAGTGGTCGTCCGATGAGCTATGTACTTGCATTGGTGGATGAAGGCTTGCTCTCTCTTACGAGATACAGGACACCTAATCCGTGGGATACATTTTATGCAACAGAAGCTCTCGGAGTCTCTACATGGGACCTGTACGATCTGGTTATCGGAGCTTACGGCGCCAGGATGGAGCAGCTCTTTGCAATCGGCGGTGACGGCGAGGAGAGCGGCCGGATTGTTTCCAATCTTCAGGCCGAAAGATTCAAACCTGTATCAATGTTTATGGGACCATTTACCGTCAAGGCAAAAGGTAAAGAGAAACATAAAGTTACAATACCTCCATACATCGGCAATCTGCGCGTGATGGTAGTTGCTACCGACGGTAAGGCTCAGGGATGCGCCGAAAAGAATGTTTCCGTTAATAAACCGGTTATGGTGCAGGCCTCCATGTCCCGTGTTATCGGCACTGAAGAAGAAATTATACTGCCTGTAACAGTGTTCTCTACACAAGACAACATAGGTAAGGTGACAGTCAAAATCGAGACTAATTCGCTGCTTTCCGTTTCGGATAGTGACACACAGTCCGTAACTTTCTCAAGATCAGGAGAGCAGATGGTATATTTCAGGCTGAAAGCCTCCGCAGTAGAAGGAACAGGTACAATTAAAACTATAGCAAAAAGTTCGTCAGATGAGGCTCACGAAGAGATAGAGATAGATGTCCGCAACCCTAACCCTCCAACTACAACTTCTATGACCGTACTGCTTAAGAGTAAAGAGAGTAAAAAGATACATTATGATTATGCGGGGATGATCGGGACGAACAGAGCCTCCATTGAGGCTTCCACACTGCCTCCTGTAGATTTGGATTTCAGACTGAAATATCTAATCGGATACCCTCACGGATGTATTGAACAGACGGTTTCCGCTGCTTTCCCTCAACTTTACCTTGGGGAGTTGATGACACTCTCCGGAGAACGCTCGGCACAGTGTGAAGCCAACATCAAGGCTGCTATCGCAAAACTTCCATCTTTTGCAATAGCCGGTGGAGGATTTACCTACTGGCCTGGGACATCTGCTTACGCAGGAACTTCAGTATGGGGAACTATTTATGCAGCGCATTTCATGATTGAAGCGCAGGCAAAGGGCTATGCTGTCCCTGTTCAGCTTCGCAAAAATGTGTTAAAATATATTAAATCCAAGGTTTCAGGCACAGACTTGAGTGCTATTGACAAGGCTTACGGCTGTTATGTACTTGCTCTTTCAGGAGATGCTCCTCGTGGTGTCATGAACCGCATGAGGGAAGAGATTACTTCGTATCAAAATAATGTAGGCTGGATGCTTGCTGCTGCATACGCTGCAGATGGAAAAAAGGATGTATCGCGCAATGTAATTGAGAAAATCTCCGGACGTGCCGAAGGCAAGATCGATCCATTCTCATGGAGCTTCGAAAGCCTGGAACGTAATGAAGCTGTTATTGCAATGACATACAACAGCATAGGCGAGAAGGTAAAGGCTTTTAAAGTAGTTGAAACTCTTTCCGGCAAGATGAACAATCGTGCACATTATATGAGTACTCAGAGTACCGCATGGGCTTTGAAAGCTGTTGCCGACTATTCACGCGGCCTTGGTAAAGGTGGAGTGAATGTAATTGTCAAAGCAGCCGGCAACAACATGAATCTTATTGATGACAAGTCATTTGCGCAAAGCGTGTTGGACCCGACAGGTGCGCGAGCCATTGATCTTGAGCTGGTAAACAACAGTGATGCTCCAGCGTATGTTGTAGTAAGTTCTACCGGTATTCCTGAAAAGGGAGAAGAGATTGCACAGGCAAACGGTCTCAGGATGGTTGTCAACTACAATTTGGCAGACGGTACAGCTGTGGATCCTTTCAATTTAGAGCAGGGGACCGACTTCAATATTGTAGTCAATGTTTTGAACACAAGCACAACCAATTATACCAATATGGCTCTGACACAGATCATTCCATCAGGATGGGAGATACGTAACGACCGAAGCGAAAAGATGTATCAGGACTACAGAGACGACAGGGTGTACAGCTACTTTGACCTGAATGCCTCTACATCACATACAATAACAATCAGGGCTACAGCCACTTATAAAGGAAGATTTTACCTCCCGTCATTTATTTGCGAAGCAATGTATGACGAGACGGTCAATGCTTCATCAAAGGGAGGCTGGTGTACAGTAAGATGATATTTTTTCGGCAATTATGCCGGAAATAATCATTGAGGCACGCTTAGTGTATTGAGGCTGGCTGCTGTAACAAACGACAGGAAGGCACCATTCGAGGAAAGGAAACAAGTACGGAAGGATGGTGCTTTCATTATGTGCACAATTAATTGCATAGCTGCGCATTTTGGCCGTGAGGCCTACATTCTTATTGATAAACTCGGCGTTGCTTCCCGTATACTTTGTATTAAAAGGTTCCGTGTCGCTAAGAGAGTTGCTCTTCGTGTAGAAATCGATTGCAAAGCGAATATAGTCTTCATACTCCTTCTCGCTCTTGCAAGGGGCATTGTCCACCATCATAATCACTTCTAAACGGGCAAAGTCGGATACTGCGCATCTCATCTGAGTCTCGGAGAAGTCAATCAGAAAAACATTCAGTTTGTCATCCAACAGTATATTCTGCATATTCAGATCTCCATGGCATATCGCTGAGTAGTAGTCAATCGTATAGTCTCGCATCTTTGGATAGATGTGCTGTAGAAACCAGTATGGATTGAGCATATCACGGCCCAACTCTTCGATATAAACGTACTGCTGCCCGCTGTCTATGTTTAGCTCCTGTTTTGCCGTTTGGAAGATGTGAGGGAAGAAAACTGAGGTCGGATCATGTTCTGCGAATGGTTTAATGGCATTTTTTACTGCCTGGCCGTACCATGGATAGAGTATTTTCAGAAAGATTTTATCGAAAATAGGGATGAGAGTTGTCAAGTCCTCTTTCAGATAATAATCGGTTAACCATTTGAGTTCTGACCCGTCTCCACCTATGCCGACGAAATTGTATCTCAGAGCACCCATGTTATCAAAAAATTCGGTACCTATGATTTGGGCACTGTTGTTCATAATGTATGGCAAGGCGTTGTAGCGGCATCTTGAAGACTCTCTGTCAATCATTGCCTTGTTTGCAACTTTCATGACGGTAGGGCGGAGCCTGCGGCCGTGGCTGTCGTATGAAGTGACCTGGAGCGTCTGTGCCGAGAAGCCGCCATGTAGCTTCTTGACTTCAATCTTTGCCGAATCAGTGTAAATCCTTCGCGCAAGAAATTCTTTGTAGAGCTCAAGATTGCCGTCGCACTCAATGACCAACCTTGTATCTTTAAAGTTTACAGACTTGTTGGGGTGGAAAAGGGCCACTTCCGGCATTTGCAGCACCATATTTTCATCAATGTTGCAGATGCCGAGTATAGAATTGAGGGTAAGGTTTTCTTTAATAATTTTGTTGAAAGGGGTGCCTGATTCGCACTTTTTCCACTCTTCCAGAGTGTAGATGCATCCGTGTGTTGAGGTCGGCTCTCCGTCCCGTTGGAAAATAATGGAAATTAGCGGCTTTTCCTGCTGGTAAATAACATATAGAGATTCAGGAAGTGCATCGGTATAGTTGTCGGCCTTATCTTTCTGAAGAGCAGCAAGCAGCTCTTTTATGGTAATATCTACCTGTTGAGGCTTGTAGTACCCGCGCGGCGTGGTCCCAAAAGAGCAGCCTCTCATTAAGTAAATACCTGTCTTCTCGGGGTGCTCTGTGATGCGAAAGTCATTTTGGCCGGGTGCTTCTTTATTGATAAAGCCGGCACAGGTCTCTGTTACAAAGCATGATACTTTTTCATGATCTTCAGCTCCGATTCCTTCGGCCGGTGAGCCGACACCGACTGCAAATTGCAGTTCGTTGTATCCGGCGAGTGTCAGGTTGTCCCAATTAACCAGTTCGGTCGTGATAACTTCTTTATCCTGCTGAAGTGATGAGATTGCCTGCTCAGCACTCTCCATAATCTTTATTAATGAAGATATACCGGCCATCTCGAGTATACTTTTAATTGAAGGATTGACTTTGACTAATATGAGATCTCCACCTTTGGCAGAGAGTGTTTTCTTTGATTTGATGATAATTCTTATGCCCATACTTGCCAAATAGAGGCAATCTGAGAAGTCAAGTATTACGAAAATACTGTTGTTGACGAGCTGTTCGACTTCATTATCAATCTCTTGAGCTTTTAAGCTGTCAAGTCTTTCAGGAAGTTTGTATATGTTTACCATAGTCGCATTATTTTAATAATGACATAAAGTTACTACAAATTTCGTTATCTTTGCCTCAATTAAAAATAACAATAAAATGAAATTCAATACTCTTTTTAACCCGACCTACGGATATGTCAGATCAATTGCAGGTATATTGCTTGGAGCAGCTTTGATTGTTTGGCCTGAGGTTGCCCCTAAAACCATCGTTCAGATTATAGGATGTTTTTTGATTGTAGTCGGAATCATCTCTTTTGTGCTGTCGCTCAAAAAAAATAAGGCGGCCAAAGATGATAAAGTAGGCGTAGATCTGCTGAGTATAAATGGCATTTTTGATATGGTGTTTGGAGCCATATTGCTGATTATTCCTAATGTTTTTGTTACATTTCTGATGATTGTACTCGGATTGATGCTGTTTGTTTTCGGAGTAGGGGAGATTATCAGTCTTATTTCGGCCAGGAAGGTGTCACTGGTTCCATGGTGGATGTTTGTGCTTCCGGTAATAGTTTTAATAGGAGGTGTTGTGATAATGTTCAATCCGTTCCAGTCCGCTGTGACGTTGTTTATATTCTTTGGAGTCTCACTTGTCGTTTATGGTATATCCGAGTTGATTTCGACAATTAAGCTGCGCAAAGTCATCAAATACAAACAATCTTTTGAATATCGCGTAGAAGACGCTCCATACGAAGAGGTCAAATCCGATAAATAAGAAAAACTTCGGCAATAAAGGCAATAAAAAAGCCCTCGGCATCGCCGAAGGCTTTTTTTGTGGAGAACAAGGGAGTCGAACCCTTGACCCCCTGCTTGCAAAGCAGGTGCTCTAGCCAACTGAGCTAGTCCCCCAATTGCGACTGCAAATATAGGTATTTTTTTGAAACGACAAATATTTTTTGATACCTGCAATATTGTCAGTTGTATACCCGTTGGACTCAAATTTGTTACTCTGCAAGTAAAACACATTTATATGGAAATAAGAGTTAGTGACACATCAGTTACTGAAGGAGAAGTTGTAGAAGTCAGTTGGGATTGCCAATCAGCTCAGTCTGCAGAGATAACAATCGACAACGGCTTTAAGTCACAGTCTGTGTCTGTGGAGGCTCAAGGCAGTAAAAAATTTAAACTCAACAGATCGAAAGGCAAGACCAAATTGTCTGTTACGGCGGTTGAAAACGGCAAAAAAGTGACAAAAAGTGTCGCCGTCAGAGTCAGAAAGCAGAGACCTGCTAAAGCCAAAGTAAATAACAAACAGTATGATTCCTACAAGAGAATGAGTACTCCATTGAAAGAGAAATGGAATCAAACTGTTGAAAAAGTCAAATATTCTTGGAGAAGTTTGACGCCGACAAAACGTCTTTCTTATAAAGTCCTCGGTATATTGCTTATCATAATAATTATCTCGATCTTTCTACCGAAATTTCTGATGTACGGCATTATGGGTCTTACCCTCTACATGCTATTTATCAAATAATAACGTAAAGATTTGGACAAACTCATCTTCAGGAAGATAATTTTTAGAAAATTTAGATTAAAATTTTTGCATGATTGAAAAAAGTCTTTACCTTTGCACTCCCGTTTTGGAAGAGACGTTGTGAAGAGAGGGAGAGAGGAGTGAAGAGTTTCGCGGAGGCGGGAAAAGTTCATTGAAAGAATTGGAA
>JAQUYF010000035.1 GCA_028691975.1 Bacteroidales bacterium
TTTTACTTATTGTGCTTGGATTACGCTGCCGATAAAATAATAGGCTTGGAAAGTTACAAATCGAATGCAGGGTGCAAGTTTTATTTTATTAAGTGAAAAAAAATAAATACATTTGCACCCTCTAATGAGAAAAGGACGGTTCGGTAGCTCAGTTGGATAGAGCAACAGCCTTCTAAGCTGTGGGTCAAGGGTTCGAATCCCTTCCGAATCACCATAAAAGACAATGGCCGGACGCAAGTCCGGCTTTTTTGTGTCATGTTTGCAATGATTGCCCGTGGCTTTTTATTTATTTAACTCTTTCAAGTCAGGTAGTATGTTGCGGTTAATAGATTTTTTATATATTTGCGCAGTATGAGAAAGGCACTGATATTCGTTTTGATGGTTGCGGCATTCGGTTTTGTCGGAAGATCTTTTCATAATGTTAATTTTCTGAGTCTTGATCTCCTGCTGCGTGAACAGACCAACATATCTGCAACTGACAGTGAAGCTTATTTGCCATCGTTGAGCAGGGTATTTGCCGTAAACGGCAACACGACCGGGCGTGTATCAACCTCTCGGATTCAGAAAAATCTTACACGTGTGCCTGGTGCGCCGTCAATAGGAGCCTCCCGCAAACAACACATTTTTTCACCTGAAATCCTTTTATTGATAGAAAGATGCATTTCTACTGTAAGTGACATCTCAATAAAGGGAAGCATTTTTCGTATTTAATAGTATTTTTTATCATTATTTCTGCCGGGCTTATTCGTTATAAGTCCATAAGTAATTATAAATCAATCTATCTATTAAATACCTATAAATGAATAATTCATTAAAAACAGGCCTTAGCTGGACGGAAGCCTCTGACAGACTCGGGCAGTATGGCCGTAATGTGCTGAATGAGAAGAAAAAAAAGAGCTTTTTTGCGATGTTTGTCGAACAACTTCGCAGCTTTATGATATTAATTCTGACACTTGCTGCTCTCATTTCCGGCATAGCAGGATACAAATCGGGAGAAGGGCTGCTTGATACCTTTATCATTGTTGGAATTATAATCTTAAATGCTTTTATAGGAGCATATCAGGAAAAGAAAGCTCAAAAATCGTTAGAATCTTTAAAAAAACTTTCAGCTCCACATGCTAAAGTTATCAGAGACGGAGTCATATGTGTGATCCCGGCATCCGAAATAGTGCCTGGAGACTTGATTTCACTGGAGACAGGGGATATTGTCCCTGCAGATGTGAGACTCACTGAATGTGCAAATTTACATATAGAAGAGTCCTCATTGACGGGAGAATCTCTCCCTTCGGAAAAAGAGTGTATGGAGGGTGAGGTGCCAAATGTCCCGATAGGAGATTGCCGATGGATGGCTTTCAGCAGCGGTATAGTAACATACGGCAGAGGAAAGGGTATTGTGACGGCAACCGGGATGTCCACAGAGGTGGGAAAGATTGCCAAAATGCTTGAAAACAATACTTTTGATGGCACACCTATGCAAAGACAACTTGAGCGGTTGGGTAAAATCCTCGGCATAGCTTCACTTGTTATCTGTGCAGTTATTTTTGTAATAGGCATTATCTATGGCAGACCTGTGATGGGAATGTTTCTGGTGGCTATATCTCTTGCAGTTGCCGCTATTCCGGAGGGGTTACCGGCTATTTTTACAATAATTCTTTCAATTGGCGTTCAACGTATGGTGAAGCGTCGAGCGATTATTCGAACCCTCCCTTCTGTGGAGACTTTGGGCAGTACGACTGTCATTTGTTCAGATAAGACGGGGACTCTTACCCAGAATAGAATGACAGTCACGGACTCTTTTCTTTTTTGCAGCACATCCGACATCCTTGCTCAGATCGCTGTATTGTGCAATGATTCCGTACTTGCAATCGGAAACGGTGGGGAACCTTCATATACGGGAGACCCGACTGAAACTGCTCTGGCAGTTTATGGAGAGGAACATAATATATTTAAAAACAGTTTCGACATGAGCCATCCAAGGGTTGCGGAGTTCCCTTTTGATTCACAGAGAAAACGAATGTCGGTAATCAATCATTTTAAGGATGGAACGTTCAGGGTAAGTGTAAAGGGGGGACTTGATGAAGTGCTCAGCGTCTGTAAGGGCCTGTCGGGAACGGATATTGATAAGATACAATCTGCCAATGATACAATGGCGCGGGGAGCGCTGAGAGTCTTGGCATTCGCATATAAAGATATCGACAAGCCGTTAAAGCCTATCGAGGAGGTTGAGTCGGGACTTACTTTTGTCGGGATGGTGGGCATGATAGATCCTGCCCGGGAAGAAGCTGTATCGGCAGTGCAGGAGTGTCGTAGCGCAGGAATTCGCCCTGTTATGATAACCGGCGACCATAAGATGACAGCTCTCGCCATAGCAAAACAGATTGGAATCTATCGTGAAGGTGATCTCAGTATCACCGGCCAGGAACTCGAGAATATGGGTGATGAGGAATTTGCATCCAGGATAAAGAATATATCCGTCTATGCACGTGTTGCTCCCGGGCAGAAAGTCCGGATAGTTGCCACATGGCAGAAAATGGGAGAGATAGTGGCTATGACCGGTGACGGGGTCAATGATGCTCCAGCTCTTCAACAGGCGGATATAGGTGTTGCAATGGGTATCACAGGTACGGAGGTGGCGAAAGATGCTGCAGATATGATTCTCACGGATGATAATTTTGCCACAATAGTCTCAGCAGTTGAAGAGGGACGTCGCATTTACGATAATCTTCTCAAAACGATACTGTTTCTGCTATCGACAAATATAGGTGTTGTGTTACTTCTGTTTGTTACGTCTGTTTTCGATCTGGGTATAGCACTTCTTCCCATACATATTCTCTGGATAAATCTTGTCAGTGAAAGCTTTCCGGCCCTTGCCTTAAGTGTGGATCCGGCAGAGGATAATATCATGATGCGCAAGCCCAAAAAACTAAAGGGAGGTTTTTTATCGGATGGTATTTCATGGACGCTACTCTATCAGGGTGTAATGATCGGGGCCATTCCCATAATAGCCTTTATGATCGGTGTGCGACAGGGAGGGGAATCCCTTGGTCAGACTATGGCGTTCACCTCGCTTATTGCAGCCAAACTGGTCCATGCAGGCAATCTCCATTCTTATAAGAGGTCTCGATTCACATTTAACCCCTTACATAATAAATCGTTAATTTTTGCATCACTGGCTTCTGCAATATTCACTCTGGCTGTACTGCTTGTTCCACCCCTTAGAGAGGCTTTCAGATTCAGTACCATGTCTTCGACACAATGGCTCATCGTAGCAGGGCTTGCATTAATACCGATACCTGTCGTTGAGCTTGTGAAGTTATTTTTGCGCAGGGAGAGATTGTGACTTCTTTGTCATTGCTCCGGCAAGGTATTCAAGGACAAAGACGAGCAGAGCTCCGACCGCAAACCAGATAACGGCTTGTGCAATTTGCGGGTCTCCCGCAAAAGCAGCGGGCCAAACGGGGCGTGAAACTTCACTTACACCGGAAAGAGCCTCTCTTTGCCATGGCCATACCTTCAAGAGTGATCCGATCATCAGGCCGGCCAGAAAGAGCAGAGTACCATTGTAACACTTTTTCAACAGCCATGAGAGAAAGTGAGAGAAAGCTATCAGGCCGATCACCGCACCGAGCGCGAAAATCACCAAAGTCACAATATCGAAGGTGTGGACAGCTTCCATTATGAAGTAATATTTGCCTAAAAGCAAAAGAATAAAACTGCCTGAGATGCCTGGAAGTATCATTGTGCAGATGGCAATGGCTCCACAGAGGAAAATAAACCACAGGGCATTTGTGGTTTCGGTAGGGGATACGATGCAGATAAATGCTCCGAAGGCAATTCCAAAGAGCATGGCAATGAAGTCGGTCCATTTTAACCCCTTGATATCTTTAAAGATAAAAACTATCGAGGCCACTATCAGTCCGAAGAAAAATGACCATACGGGGATTGGAAATTTGTCAAGCAGATAGACCATTAATTTGGCAAGCGAAAATATGCTTATCACTATACCGATGAGCAGTGCAAAAAGAAAAGTGCCGTCAATCTTGGCCCAAAAGGCCTTAAACTTGCCTGTAAACAGTAACTTGAAGGCTGTCAGGTCAAAGGCTTTAATAGAGTTGATCAGCCTTTCATAAATTCCTGTCAAAAAGGCTATTGTGCCTCCGGATACCCCGGGAACCACATTCGCTGCTCCCATTCCTATTCCTTTGAGAGCAACGATCAGGAAAGATGTAATCTTCGATGCCATAATTGTAATTGCTTGTTTGCTAGCACAAAAAGACACTGCTCCGATAGATATCGAAGCAGTGTCCTGTCTGTTGCTAATCCTTTGTTAATATGTAAAGATTGGATAAAAACAGATACCCGAGCTCATCATCCTTTTCTGCCTGCTTAAAGATGAGGGAAAGATCGTAAGGATTGTTTTTAGTGAATTTTCTGCCGATCTTAAATGCTGCCTGACTGTACGATGCGATATTCTCAACTACTTGAGCATACTCATTTGAAACGGCAAGTAACAAATCACATTTATCGTCTATAAACGACTTAGCCGTATCTGAAAGTATCTCTCCCGCTGAGTTGTAGTCAATCTCGTAATTCAACACACTCATATCCCGACGAAGTACGCACGAAGGGATCGGTGTTCTGTTGGGATTGATGACAAGATACTTGATTGAGGTGCCTTGGGCGGCAGCCTTTTTGTCAAGATAATCTACTGTCAGCGGGCATGTTTTGTTGCGGAGATTAATTATAACATTCATCGTCTTGACTTTACTGAAAGGAAGCAGCACACTCTTCCTTTTGACAGGAGTCATCGGTATAGTGTGCTGTTTTCTTTTGATCGTCAAAAAAGGACTCATCTTGGTGCTACGTTACTATTTTTTCATCTCTTCTTCAATAGCTGCCTGCGCTGCTGCAAGTCTTGCTATAGGAACTCTGAAAGGAGAGCAGGATACATAATTCATACCAATCTGGTGGCAGAATTTAACGGAAGCAGGGTCTCCACCATGCTCTCCACAGATACCTATCTTCAAATTAGGCTTGGTCGTACGACCACCTTTGACAGCCAATTTGATTAACAAACCTACAGAACTCTGGTCCAAAGTCTGGAATGGGTCGTTAGGGATAATCTTGTTATTCAGGTAGTCATCCATAAAACTGCCGATATCGTCTCTTGAGAAGCCGTATGTCATCTGAGTCAAGTCGTTTGTTCCGAATGAGAAGAACTGTGCCGTTTTGGCCATCTCTTCGGCAAGCAGAGCTGCACGAGGGATCTCAATCATTGTTCCGTATAGATAGTTGATCTTAAGTCCGAATTTTGCTTCAACTTCGTCATGAGCCTTATCGAGAAGTTTCTTCTGGAAGTCAAGCTCGTTAACTGAAATTGTAACAGGGATCATAACTTCAGGTTTAGGATCGAATCCCTCCTGAATCAACTCTGCCGTAGCTGTGAAGATTGCTCTAAACTGCATTTCACTGATCTCAGGATAAGAGATACCAAGACGTACTCCACGGTGCCCCATCATAGGGTTAACTTCGTGAAGAGCTTCGCCTCTCTTCTGAATTTCAGCGACTGAGATACCGAGCTCTTTAGCAAGATCTTCCTGTTTCTCAGTGGTCTGAGGTACAAATTCATGCAAAGGAGGGTCCAAAAGACGGAAAGTTACAGGCTTGCAGTTCATAACCTTCATTGTAGCCTTAGTGGCACTCTTGATGTATGGTTCGAGTTCATTCAAGGCAACGACTCTTTCTTCCTTAGTGGTTGAGTGTATCATTTTGCGAAGCTTAGCCAAAGGAACTTCAGAGTTTTTACCGTAGAACATGTGCTCGATACGGAACAATCCGATACCTTCTGCTCCGAGTACTAAAGCCTGTTTTGCATCTTCAGGGGAATCGGAATTGCTGCGGACACCAAGTTTACGATATTTGTCGACCATCTTCATATAATCAATAAATCTCTGATTCTCAGATGCTTCCATTGTGTTAATGGCTGTGTCGTAAACAAAACCTTTTGTGCCGTTCAGAGAGAACATATCGCCTTCGTTATAGTGCTTGCCGTTGATAACCAATTGTTTTTCAACTATTTTCATAGGGTTTTTACCCTTAAGCATCGTACTCTTTTCAACATTTTCAAAAGTAACGGCATCGCAACCGACTATACAGCATTTGCCCCAGCCGCGCGCAACAAGAGCAGCGTGAGAGGTCATACCCCCACGTCCTGTCAGCAGCCCTTCGGCAGCACGCATACCTTCAACATCTTCAGGGTTGGTCTCCTCTCTGACCAGAATGACTTTCTCGCCCCTTGCAGCAGCTTCCACAGCACCTTCGGCGGTGAAAACAAGCTTTCCGACAGCACCACCGGGGCCTGCAGGAAGACCTTTTGCAATAACTGTAGCATCTTTCTCAGAATCGGGGTTAAGAATAGGGTGCAGAATCTCATCCAACTGGTTTGGAGCAACACGCAAAACAGCTGTCTTCTCATCAATCAGACCTTCCTGAAGCATATCCATTGCCATATTTAAGGCAGCAAGTCCGGTCCTCTTACCGATACGGCACTGGAGCATCCACAACTTGCCGTCCTGAATGGTAAACTCGATATCCTGCATATCATTGAAATGGTGCTCAAGGTTGCTTTGAATCGTATCTAACTCCTTGTAAACAGCAGGCATCGCCTTTTCCAAAGATTTCAAGTGTTTATTGTGATTGTTTTTTGTAGCTTCATTCAGAGGGTTAGGAGTACGGATACCCGCTACAACATCTTCTCCCTGAGCATTGATAAGCCACTCGCCGTAAAATTTATTTTCACCTGTTGCAGGGTTTCTCGAGAAGGCAACACCTGTAGCAGAGTTGTCACCCATATTGCCGAAGACCATAGACTGGACTGAAACTGCTGTTCCCCATTCGTCCGGGATGTTTTCGATACGACGGTAGGCGATAGCTCTCTTACCGTTCCATGATTTGAATACGGCACCGATACCACCCCAAAGCTGTGAATAGGCATCGTCCGGGAATTCCTTGCCGAGAACTTTCTTCACGCGAATCTTAAAATCTTCGCAGAGTTGCTTGAGGTCCTTTTCCGTAAGATCGGTATCACTTGCGTAATGATTTTTATCTTTTACCTGCTGAAGCATTTTGTCCAACTGAACTCTGATACCCTCGCCGTCCTTAGGCTCGATACCTTCAGCTTTCTCCATCACTACATCAGAGTACATCATGATCAGGCGGCGATATGCGTCATACACAAAACGAGGATTTTTAGTTTTGGCAATAAGGCCTGGGATGGTAGACGAGCAAAGACCGATGTTCAAGACGGTTTCCATCATACCGGGCATTGAACTTCTGGCACCTGAACGGCAAGAAACAAGCAGCGGATCCTTTTCATCACCGAATTTTCTTCCCATAATCTGCTCGGTAGCATGAATAGCGGTCATTACTTCAGCATTTAACTCGTCAGGATAGTTACCACCCATTGCGAAATACTCCGTACAGCAATCAGTCGTGATAGTGAACCCTGCGGGAACAGGAATCCCAAGTGTACACATTTCAGCAAGGTTAGCTCCCTTACCTCCCAATAAATTTCTCATGGTGCCGTTACCTTCGGCATTTTTTCCACCAAATCGATAAACTCTTTTAGTCATATATTCTCTTTGTTAATAAATAATTGTCTGTTTTGTTATGTAAAACTGCAAATTTATAAAAAATAGATTTATTTCGTAGATGTTTTTTTAATAAGTTTGCATAATGAAATACAAAACAGTAACATTTATAATAACGGGGGTTCTCTTTCTTGTCTTGGCAATGACTTGCAGCAATACTCCCAACAATAATGAATCACAGATGGGACAATTAACTGTTAAAAAGATTGAATTCTCTGAAAGAGAGCCGTCAATCGCAATGGTAAAGAAGGCTTTGGATGACAACAATATTGAATTTCATCCTATTGACAAGATAAATTGGGCTGACTACCCTTATAAGCCTCAAGTCAAGTTCAGGATCGCCCACAGCGAGGATGAAATATATATCCAATACGTTGTAAAAGAGGATGGAACAAGGGCTACTTTTGGTGAGGATATCGGTTCACGGCCGTTTACCGACTCTTGTGTGGAATTTTTTATGATTCCCTCAGCCACCGATTCGATTTACTACAATTTAGAGATGAACTGTATCGGTCACGGTACTTTTGATGGCGGTGCAATGCGCAGACCACGTACCAGGTTCGGAGAGGAGGTCATGAGTCGCATTCGCAGGGAGTCAACCCTTGGCGATATTCCTTTCGGAGATCGGGAAGGCATTCAGGAGTGGACTCTTACAATTGCAATTCCAAAGTCACTCTATTCACTCTCGGAAACAGGCTCTTTCTCAGGTCGTACCGTGCGTGCAAATTTCTATAAGTGCGGAGACGATATGCGCTTGCCCCACTACCTTAGCTGGAATGAAGTAGGGACTGAGCGCCCAAATTTCCACACACCGGAATATTTCGGTACTATCATTTTTGAATAAAGCGCACGCTCCGATATACTATTTGTTGCAAGTGCACCACAAATAGGCGTTCTCAAAGATCTCGATCCAAGGGGTCACTGTGTCGTGCTTGTGAGAGTGTGAGTAGTAAGCCCAATTCCAAGGCCTTATACATCTTTCCGGATGTGGCATCATCGCAAGATGCCGCCCGTCACTGCTGCATACGCCGGCAATACCATCAGGAGATCCGTTAGGATTGGCAGGATAAGCGTTATAATTATATCTCAATGCCACATTGTACTCCGAAACAGGCTTCGGAAATGAGAATTTGCCCTCTCCATGGGTAATCCACACTCCAAGACGACATCCTTCAAGCGATTTAAGCATGATGGATGGTGACTGAGCTATGTTGACACCAACGAAGCCACTCTCTAATTTATGTGAATCATTGTGAAGCAGTTTAGGGGAGGTACTTCTATCTTCATGAGTAATAAATCCAAGTTCTCCCATCAGCTGGCAGCCGTTGCAGATACCCAGACTTAATGTGTCTTTTCTCGCATAGAACGCATCAATGGCATCTTTAGCCTTCTCATTGTACAGAAATGCTCCTGCCCATCCTTTTGCCGATCCAAGGGTATCCGCATTTGAAAAGCCCCCCACAAAGGCAATCATTCTGACATTTTCAAGGGTTTCCCGTCCGGAAATCAAATCCGTCATGTGCACATCTTTTACGGCGAAGCCGGCCAAATAAAGTGCCCATGCCATCTCTCTGTCACCGTTAGAGCCTTTCTCTCGGATGATTGCTGCAACAGGTCGTTCATTTTCCAATACGGAAGGGGTGTGCTCCCGTCCGGTCAAAGGCAGATTGCCTGAGAAGCCGGCAGGGAAGAGGTATGTTAACGGCTGATTTTTGTAGTTGGCATATCGCTCAGCTGCAAAAGTCTCTCCCGACTGCATCCTGTCAAACAGATAAGAGGTCTTGTACCATACATCTCTCAGATGGTTGATATTCAGCTCAAGTTTTGTTGAAGATGTTTGGATGGAAAGTGTGCGTCCACTTCTGACTTCTCCTATTTCATAGAAGTTAATATTCTCTCTTTCAAGCACTTTTGTGGCGTTGTGGTTGTCGGTTTGAATTATCACTCCCGGTATTTCGCTGAATAGAATATCATTTGGGGCAAAACTTAAATCTATTCTCAAGCCGCCTTCGACATTTGCGAAGCAGGATTCAAGCAAAGTAGTGATAAGTCCGCCTGAAGAGACATCATGCCCTGATAAGATAAGTCCATCATTTATAAGTTTTTGTATTGTATTAAAGCATTTGGCGAAATATGTGCTGTCGCAAATATCCGGCACTTCGCCTCCGGCTTTTCCGGTAATCTGAGAGTAGGCTGAACCTCCGAGAGGGTAGTTGTCTCCTTTTACAAATGGAATATAGATAATATCGCTTTTGCGTTGAATCAGATTGGGATGGATAATCTTCCGGATATCCGAAACCTGACCGACAGTTGAAATGATGAGTGTGCCGGGAGAGAGAACCTTTGTTCCGTCAGGGTACTTTTGCGTCATGGACATTGAATCTTTTCCGGTTGGGATGTTGATGCCGAGCTCAACGGCAAAATCACTTGCCGAGCGGACTGCTCTGTACAGGCGGGCATTCTCGCCTTCGTTCTTACATGGCCACATCCAGTTGGCACTGAGAGAGACTCCTTCAAGTCCACCCTCTATCGGGGCCCATACTACATTGGTCAATGCCTCCGCAATTGCCATTCTGGAGCCGGCAGCGGGATCTATCAGACCCACAGCAGGAGCATGCCCTATAGAGGTGGCAATTCCTTCATTGTCATTATATCCGATTGCCGTGACTCCGACATCATTTAAGGGAAGCTGTATTTCTCCCGTACATTGCTGACAGGCAATAAGGCCGCTTACGGAACGGTCAACTTTGTTGGTCAGCCAATCCTTGCAGGCTACAGACTCTATTTGCAGGAGCTTTTCAATTATTGCGGTTAATTCGGCAGAGGAACATTCATCGGTGGATTGGACCGGAGCGAACTCCTTTGTCAGGGTAGTATCCTCCATCACGGTCTTCGGTGTAGAGCCGAGCATATCTTCAATCTGAAGGTCTATGGGAGTATCGCCCGTCTTGCTACTCTTTAGAGTAAAGTTGTGCTTTCCGGTGGTCTCTCCAATGACATAGAAAGGCGCTCTCTCACGTTCTGCAATTTTACGAAGTTCGGGCACATCATCTTTCTTTACGACAAGTCCCATACGCTCCTGGGATTCGTTACCTATTATCTCTTTGGCTGAGAGGGTAGGGTCTCCGACAGGCAGTGTACCGATATCGATGGTGCCTCCGCTCTCTTCCACAAGTTCGGAAAGACAGTTCAAGTGGCCTCCCGCACCATGGTCGTGAACGGATATGACGGGGTTGTTGTCGCTCTCTGCAAGCGCGCGGATGGCATTGTATGCACGCTTTTGCATCTCAGGGTTGGAGCGCTGGATGGCATTAAGCTCAATAGCGTTGTTGTATTCTCCTGTTGCAACGGAAGAGACTGCACCTCCTCCCATTCCTATGCGGTAGTTGTCCCCGCCAAGCAAGATCACGGCATCATCATCTCCGGGGGTCTCTTTCAAGGAGTCTTGCTTTTTTGCATATCCGATACCACCTGCTTGCATTATGACTTTATCGTATCCGTAAATATCGTTATTTTCAGAGTGTTCAAATGTGTAGAGAGATCCGCAGATCAGTGGCTGCCCAAATTTGTTGCCGAAGTCAGAAGCGCCGTTGGAAGCCTTAATCAAGATCTCTTGCGGAGTCTGATAGAGCCACGGCCTTGCCGGTGAGTTTTCCCAATCTCTTATCGGTGTAAAACGGGGATAAGAAGTCATATATACGGCAGTTCCCGCAATAGGGAAGGAACCTTTACCTCCGGCGATTCTGTCTCTGATCTCCCCTCCTGAGCCTGTCGCAGCTCCGTTGAATGGTTCTACCGTTGTAGGGAAGTTATGTGTTTCAGCTTTCAGCGAGATAACACTCTCTTGCTTCTCACATATGAAGAAGTCGGGTTTGCTGCCAGACTTTGGATGGAACATCCGGACAGTAGGACCCTCTATGAATGCGCAATTGTCTTTGTATGCTGATACTATTCTGTTCGGATTGATTTGAGAGGTTTTCTTAATCATCTTGAACAGAGATGACTGCATTGTCTTGCCGTCAATTATGAAGGTGCCGTTGAAGATTTTGTGACGGCAGTGCTCCGAGTTGACTTGCGAAAATCCGAATACTTCTGAGTCAGTCAGGGGTCTGCCGATCTTTTTGCTCAGATTTTGCAGATATTCAATCTCATCTTTAGAAAGGGCAAGTCCCTCTTTTTTGTTGTATTCCTCAAAGTCGGTGATATGCATTACAGGCTCCGGTTGCCCGTTTACCTTGAAAATATCTTGATCAATGCCCTTGTAGAGCCTTTGAAGCATTTTGTCGTAAACGGCGTTTTCACTTTCCACAGGAAAGTACTCTTCTATCCGGTATATTCCCCTGATATTCATATTATAAGTAATCTCGGTGGCAGTGGTGCTCCATGGTGTTATCATCTCGCGGCGCGGCCCGACGAAACAGCCGTCAAAGCTCTGTTGATGAGATAGTGGAGCATTAAACAACCAACATAATGCGCTTATATCCTGTTCTGAAAAATCCCTGTTGCTTCCTACGGCGATGATCGTTTTGTCGGTGCATTGAAAGAAAAGTATCATAATTGTTTGATTTTTAGACTCAAAATTGTCAGAGGGCAAAATTAGTGCATTTTTGAGAGATATATGGGAGAAATTCCTCAATTTTGCGGACAAGTTTTAAACAATAAGATGAATTACGAAAAAGAGATAGAGTGGCTTTTCAATCAATTTCCTTCATATCAGACGGTAGGAGGGATTGCGTACAAGAGCGGTATAGATACTATGAAAGAGTTTGACAGGCAGCTTGGGGAGCCGCATCGCACTTATCAGACTGTACACATTGCCGGGACCAACGGAAAGGGCTCCGTTTCCCATATCATGGCTTCTGCACTCGCAGCTACGGGTCGCAGGGTGGGGCTTTACACCTCGCCGCATCTGACGGACTTCAGAGAGCGAATTAAAGTGATTGACAGGAAGGGCTTTGAGATGATTCCACGGGAAGATGTGTATGATTTTCTCTTGAAGTGGAAACATTTTTTTATGGAGCAGCGACCATCATTCTTTGAGATCACGACAGGCATGGCTTTGGACTATTTTGCGAAGGCACAAGTTGATGTGGCTGTGATAGAGGTAGGATTGGGAGGAAGGCTTGATTCTACAAATATTATAACGCCCATGCTGAGTGTGATAACAAATATAGGTTTGGAGCATACTGAGCACCTTGGCAATACTTTAGAGAAGATTGCCTTCGAGAAGGGGGGAATTATCAAGCAGGGGATACCTGCCGTGATAGGTGAGGTTTTGCCTGAAACGAGGCCTGTATTTGAGAGACTTGCCATGGAGCGTTGCAGCCCTCTCTATTTCGCTGAAGATTCTGAAGCATTTCGCCTGCAAACTCACTATAATACAACAGAGATCTCTTATAAAGAGCTGGATCTGCCCGGTGACTATCAGCAGAACAACCTGAAAACTCTTTTAACGGCTCTTGCCGTTATGGAAAAGAGTATGTATTTGAACTCTGCCGACTATAAATCCGTACTCGATGGAGTGAAACATGCTGCCGTACGGACAGGACTTCACGGCCGCTGGGAGACATTGCAAAATGAGCCTGATAAGCCTGTAATAATATGTGATACGGGTCATAATGCTCACGGATGGAGATGGGTGAGAGAGCAGATTGACAGGGTATCGTGTGACTATGACAACATCTTCGTAATATTTGGAGTCGTGGCGGATAAGGACTTGAATGCCATTGCACACTATCTTCCGCATGATGTCCGATATATCTTTACCAATGCCGCTACTCCCCGCGCTCTGCCTGCTGCAAAGCTCGCCGGAGTGCTGACTGACTATGGTATCAGTGGCATTGTATCATCATCGGTGAAAGATGCGATAGCCATCGCACAAAAAAAAGCCACCTCAAAAGATATGATCTTTATCGGTGGCAGCAACTTCGTGGTAGCTGAAGCGCTACCACTGTTTCTTATAGTTTAAGATTGAAAAAGTGCTTCAACTTTTGCGACTACATCATCTTCTGAAGCCGCTGCGACAATGCTTGGTTTCAGATAGAACAGATGGTCGGCGTGTTCTCTTTTGAACTTCTCTTCTCCGGCGCCGGTAATATTTAACATTGCCACGGCATCACGGGGCATCTTGCCTGCCTCAAAAGTATTTATCATGCCCTTTACTGCCACAGCCGAGGCTGAGTAGATGTCTATGCCTTCCGTCTTGAGAAATAGCTCTTTCATCTCTTCAATATCCCTGTTTGTGGCAAGCTCTATATCTCCTCCGGCATCATTGATGGCATCATAAAGCCCGCCTGCTATTCCGTATGGAGGCTTGCGGTTGGAGAGTACTTTTGCCGTAATCTCATGTGCGGCAATTCTGGCTTGGTCGTCATCCATCGGAAGCATCGTGCGGCTTGAGGCTTTCCATGCATCGTGGATAGGTGTGAAAGGTATATTTTGGGAAGGGAACAATTTCATCTTGTGAGAGCCGAATCTTCCATCTTCAATCAGTCTCATATTGGCTTCCCATGCTGCAATAGTCCCCGTTCCAGAGCCGATTGCCTGAAAGTAGCAGTCGGGAATGCGTCCGATTGTCTGAGCGGCAGAGAGTACGGTGGTAGCCATACCGTCGCGACGGGCTACATTTTTGGCACCGCCTTCGGCAAAAAACTTGTCTGAAGTACAGATTTTGTCCGAGAGTGCGATTGCATCGAAATAGTCCGTTCCTTTTGGAGAGCAGATAAGCTTTACACAGTCGTTAAGCGGCTTTTCAAACCAAAGTGCATCAATATTTTCTTCGGGAACACTGATTACCACCGGAATATTGTTTTCGGAACAAACCTTGGCAAATGCGCGGGCCGTATTGCCGGCAGAGGCAACAACCAAAATCTTGTTATCCTTTTGAGACAGTCTTGCACATACTGAATAGGCTTCCGTCTCTTTGAAGGAACAGGTGGTCATAGTGACCCCTTTCTCTGGACAGTATCCTGACAATGAGATATATAAGTTGCCGAGACCAAGAGCTTTGGCCAATCCTTCACTTTTATAGGTGACGGTAGCGGAAGAGCCTTTCAGAGTATGATTGACGGGCATCCAGTCGGAGAACTTGTAAATACCGAGGCTGTCTTCTTTGAAACAAATCTGTTTTTTTGAATAAATTGTTCTGATTAGTGAGGGGGTTGTGCACTGAGGATCATTTAAAAGCCATCCTGTGTCTTTAAACTCTCTTCCCGTGGCAACATTTTTTAGCAGGTAGTGAGTCGGTTCGAACTGTTTACTCATCGTGTTTAGGCTGCGTTTTGATTTTATTGTGCAAATATAGTTATTTTGCCGACAAGAGCTATTTCAAAGATGAATTATTTTACTTAACTTTGTGCAATACACATAGATCGATATGGAGTTGATTATCTTGATAGTTTTGGCTGTTTTGCTCATAGTGACTGTGGTTATTATTTTTTTACTGAAGTCGGAGCTCAACAAAAGGATGTTTGAATTGACTGCTCAACAGCGTGATTCGAGTGAATCTCTGCGCAAGGAGATAATGCAATCTCTGCAAATGTTTAAGGAGAGTCAGGAGCAGAGCAGTTCTCTTTTGCGGGAGCTGATTAAAGAGAAGCTGGATCAACTCGACAAAGATCGAAAGGAGAGTACACGCCTTTCCGATGAGAAGATAGAGGCGCTTCGCACAAATGTGGGGGAGAAGCTCGAAACGATTCGTTCTACTGTAGATGAAAAGTTGGAAAAGACTTTGACTGACAGGCTCGGAAAGAGTTTTGAGACCGTCGGTAAGCAATTGATTGAGGTTCAGAAGGGGCTTGGAGAGATGCAGACTTTGGCACAGGATGTCGGTGGCCTGAAGAAAGTGCTCGGTAATGTGAAGATGAGAGGCGGCCTTGGCGAGGTACAGCTTTCCATGCTGTTGGAGCAAATTTTGGCACCGGCACAGTATGCTGCGAATGTGCATCCAAAGCCTCGTTCTCAAGAGGTAGTTGAGTTTGCCGTGAAGCTTCCCGGTAAAGATGATGAGCAGGGAGAAGTGTGGTTGCCGATAGATGCGAAGTTTCCGCGTGAGTCGTATGAGAGATTGCAAAATGCATACGATAAGGCAGATACTGCCTCCATAGAGGCGGAGCAAAATGCTCTGTACAGAGATATTAAGAAGATGGCTGCGGATATCAGGGACAAATACATTGCTCCTCCTTATACTACTGACTTTGCGATTATGTTTCTCCCCTTCGAAGGTATATATGCCGAAGTTGTACGTTCAGCTTCACTGTTGCAGGAGATTCAAAGCCAATACAAAGTAATAGTGACAGGTCCGACAACTCTTGCCGCCCTGCTTAACAGTCTGCAGATGGGCTTCAGGACACTTGCTATCCAGAAGCGAAGCAGTGAAGTTTGGAATGTCCTGGCCGGCGTGAAAAAGGAGTTTGAGAATTTCGGAGCACTGCTCTCCAAGGCGAAAAACAACATCCAGCTTGGCTTGAGTAATATAGAGGATCTTCAGGGAGTCCGGACGCGTCAGATCGAGGCTAAACTCAAAAAGGTAGAAGCTCTTGATGATCATAAAGATACCGATGTCGATAAGCTACTTTAATTTTTATTATGAAGCGTATCATTATAATAGTGATGTCACTGCTCTGTCTGAGGTTCTCATGTTTTGCTAAAGAGACAAAACCGGCAGATGATGTCAAACAAAGATTGGAAACGTACATGCAAATTATGGTGGACAGCCTTTTTCCTCCTTCTTTTTTCCAATTTGCGGATGAATTTCAGAATTTGGCGGACAGCGCAGCGATACCTGAGTACAGGATCAGTGCCCGCAGAGCTCGAATGAACAAATACTATATTGAGGGAAATACGGATTCACTTGAAGCTGTGGTTGCCAGAGGAAAAGAGGTTTCGAAGATGTACGGAGATGATGAGCAATATTATCTTTTCTGGAGTTACCTTATAAACAACTACATAATGACGGATAGCTCCGAACATGCCATAGTTGAAGCTCAAAAGATGCAGAACGAGGCATTTAATTCGGGAAGTGCATGGGGGAAGGCCTACAGTCTCAATTCAATGGGAGAGGCATATTATTATGTCGGAAACTATGGTCTTGCTTCTGATTGTTTTCGTCAGGCTATCTCCGAATATGAGATGATAGAAGGTACTGATTATTTCGACATTTGCACTGTTTATTACGCACTTAATCTGGCACTTATCGGTGATAAGAGATATATTGAAGTCTTTTCTGCATGCGATGCTTTCGACTCCGCTATTTCAATCCTGGAGAAGACTGATAATGAGGGTACTATCAATGCTTTCAAGCTTGTCTGCATGTGCGCGAGAACCATTGCCGCCGGCAGGTTGCACCGGATGGATTTGGCATCAACTTATATGACAAAAGTGGAGTATTACCATGATTTGATTAAGACTCAGAACGATTACTACCTTGAAGCCCGCTCAGTATATTATGAAGAGAAAGGTGATTTGCAAGAGGCCCTTGATGCCAATCAGGCAGCGATTGATTATTTCAGCAGTTTAGGTCTTCTGAGGGAGACGATGCGCTTTACAAAGGCGAAAGCCTCTCTTTTAAAGCGTATGGGCAGATATAAGGAATCAACAGATAGCTATGATTATTACACGACAGTACAGGATTCTTTGCAGAGACAGAGTGTAATTCGTCAGCTTAATGAGATGACTGTTCTGAACGAGATTCAGAAGATGGAGCTTGAAAAGAAAAATTTAGAGATTGAGGTGCAGCAGACTACCGGCAAATTTTTTAAGTATATCACCGCTCTTTTATTGCTGACAGGTATCATTACGGCTATATTCCTTATTAGAGAACGATCATTGAACGCTAAACTCCACAAGGCTGTCAAGAAGGCAGAAGAGTCCGATATGTTGAAATCCTCATTTCTCGCAAATATGAGCCACGAAATCAGAACTCCGCTTAATGCAGTAGTCGGCTTTTCCAATTTGCTGGTATCAGGTGAGGGTAGCGCCGAGGATAATGCACAGTATTGCAACATCATAAATCTTAACAGTGATATGCTGCTAAAGTTAGTCAATGACGTACTTGATCTTTCAAAACTCGAGGCAAGCCCTCATGAGCTGAATATCACAGAGTTTGATTTGGCAACACTCTTCAACGACATGGGACGCTCTTTTGAAGAGAGGGTTAAGGGCAAAGATATTGAGTTCAAAGTGCTTAATCCTTTCACTAAGTGTGTGGTCAGGATGGATAAGCTGAAGATAACTCAACTGCTGACAAATCTTGTCTTCAATGCCATTAAATTTACTGAAAAAGGCAATATTGCCATGGCCTATACTCTCAATGAAAGCCATATTACTTTTACTGTCTCAGATACAGGAAAAGGTATGACGAAGGAGCAGATCGACAAAATATTTGAAAGATTTTATAAAGTGGATGATTTTGCGCAGGGGACCGGTCTTGGCATGGCCATTTCAAAGGCTCTTGTTGACAACATGGGTGGAACCATCAAGGCCTCATCCGTTTTAGGCAAGGGTACGTCATTTACGGTAGTTCTGCCGGCTGAAGTAGTCTCATCTACTCCGGCTAAAGCAAATGCATAGATGTAAGTGCTTCACGCAGCTCTTGCGCTGTGGTGAACAGAAGTCCGTTGATCCCCAATCTTACAGCCCCATCAATATTTACCTGATTGTCATCAATAAAGATGGACTCTTGAGGTATTAGTCCGTATCTGTTCAGCAAGACGTTGTACAGTCCGGGCTCAGGCTTGATCATCTTCTCTTTGCCTGAAACTACAATTCCTTCCAACTCATTAAGTATGGGGAAATGCTCCTGTGCGTAAGGGAATGTTTCTATTGACCAGTTGGTCAGACCGAAGGTGTGGTATCCTTTCTCTTTAAGCTGTAGCAAAATATCGGCAGTGCCCGGTACAGGACCGCCTATCATTTTGGTCCAACCATCCATATAAAGCTGTATATCATCATGGTATTCAGGATATTGCTCTTGCAGCATGCGAATGCTTTCCGCAAATGGTCTTCCGCGGTCAGTCTCTCCGTTCCATTCGTTGGTACAGATGTTTGACAGAAAGTATTCCATCTTCCCGTCATCGTTGAAATAGTCACGATAGAGAAAGCGCGGATTCCACTTAATCAGAACTCCTCCGAAGTCAAATATGATATTACGAATCATTGATTAAGGGTAAGATATACAATGTATGCGATATATAGCATAAGGAAAATGGCTCCTTCCCAACGATCGAGTACTTTCTTTTTAATTGTAAATGCCGAAAGAAAGATTAATACAATGGAGACAGAAGAGGCAATCAGACTTGAAGAGGTGGTAGGACTCAAAGTGAGAGGCCTGATTACGGCACTTCCGCCGACTATCAGAAATATATTGGAGATATTTGATCCGAGAATATTGCCAAGGGCCATTTGACCTCTTTTCTTGACAGCTGCAACTATGCACGTGGCAAGTTCCGGCAGAGAGGTTCCTCCGGCCATGATCGTTATGGCAATAATGGCTTCCGAGACACCTAAATCTTTGGCTATTGAGATAGCGGAGTTAACGAACAAATGTCCGCCGAAAATAAGCCCGAAAAGTCCTCCCGCGATGTATAAAATATTTATCCAGACGTTTACGGGTTTAGTCGGTTGATTGTCCTCCGGTGTAGAATATTCAATGTGGCCCTCTATTGTGTCGAGTTTAAATGACATCACCATAAAAGCTACGAAACAGAGCAGCAATACAATACCTTCTGTTCTGCTGATTGTATTTGGTGTTCCTTTTCCCGCTATTAAACTGTCCATCCCGAACAGAAGCAATAGCAGTGCAGCGAACATGGCAATCGGTATATCCCGTTTGATGTTTGTCTTGGTGAAAGCAATCGGCATGATGAGGGAAGTTACCCCCAAAATAAGCATGCTGTTGAAGATATTGGATCCGGTGATGTTGCCGACTGTAATATCCGCACTACCTTTGATGGCCGCGATAAAGCTGACTACCAGTTCCGGCATGGATGTGCCTATGCCTACTATAGTTACGCCTATCAAAAACTCGGACAGACCGAATCGTCTTGCAATCCCGGAAGCTCCTTCGACAAGTCTGTCGGCTCCGAACAGGATAAGTGCGATGCCTGCAATAAAAAGTAGAATGTCAATCATTTCTATTATGAAGTATATTCGTCCCAGCTTTTTATCTGAATCTCGTCAATAGGCAGATTGCAGAACGAGATAATAAAAGCAGTGGCAAGTCTTGTGTTTGTAATCAGAGGTATATTGAAGTCAACTGCAGCTCGTCTGATCTTGTAGCCGTTGTCCAATTCGGATTGAGTCAGGTTTTTTGGGATATTGACGACAAGGTCGATCTCCTTATTGTGAATCATTTCGAGTGCGCTGCGCTCGCTGCCTGTCTCATCCGGCCAGAGAACTCTGGTAGCAGGGATATTGTTTTCGATAAAGTATCGGTATGTGCCGCTTGTGGCGAAGATATTGTATCCCTTGTCGATCAGCAGTTTGGATGCGGTAAGCATCTCAGCCTTCTGCTT
>JAQUYF010000036.1 GCA_028691975.1 Bacteroidales bacterium
TCAACGCGTCTCGATTGTCTCCAATAACCTCTGGTTATGGGATAAATTAATAAGTATTATCTACTAAAAATCAGTACTTTACACTACATTACATCAAGTTGATTGCTGTTAATATCTGTAACAATCGTCAAAAAAACCTTAATTTATTGGATATTTAAAATTATTCCTCATTTATATAGTGAAAAATCAGATATTTAGAAGAAACAATTAAATATAAAGTTAAGATATAACGACTAAATTATGAGAACTCCGTTGGTCTTAAACTGTTGGTTACAAATGTAAATTACACTTGTAAACTCAAATTCTTTAAAAATCCGTTGATTCTTTTAAAAAATGTGCTTACATTTGTATCAGATTACGTTTACAATTATGAATCAGCGTTTACAGCAATTTTTGACCTTAGAGCAACTGTCTCCTTCAAAGTTTGCCGATATACTCGGCATACAACGCTCAGGCATCTCCCACATCCTCTCCGGACGAAATAAACCAAGCTACGATTTTATCGAACGCATATTGACGAAGTTTCCAAACTTAAATGCAGAATGGCTTCTGTTGGGAAAAGGTAAACCTTATAAAATTGCTCCAAGCGAATCGACCAACCAATTTGTGGTTGATCAACCGCCTGTAACAACCAACGAAGCAATTGATAGAGAACCTGACATTTTTTCCATCCTGCCGCAAGAAGAGACTGAAGCTCCTGATAATGAAGAGATAATCGAGGATATTAAGCCCGATGAACCTTACGAGAATCCAAAAAATAAACACAGCTTACCCAACTATAGGGAAATATCTCATTCTAAAGAGGCAAAAAAACAGATTGTCAGGATTACCGTCTTCTACAGCGACGGTACATTTGAAGAACGATAACTATCACTCTTTGATATATTGATCGAGCACAGACTCCAAGGCTCCGGCTGCTATAGGTTTTACGATATAATCGTTAAACACGTGCTTTTTGATATTTTGCTTTTCGTTTTCGTAAACATAAGCAGTGATGGCGATAATAGGAACAGCGTTATCTTCTTTTCTAATTAACTCTGCAGCCTGGTACCCATCCATCAATGGCATTTTGATATCCATTAAAACGGCAGAGATACTGTTATGCCATTTTTCAAATAGATTAATAGCCTCCACTCCGTTCTTGGCACGAATAAGCTTATATTTGTTTTTAAGCGATACTTCATACAATAAATAATTATCCTCATTGTCTTCCGCAACAAGCAGTACCGCAGTATGAGGCTCTTTTTCAGTACTTGGAACAACCACAGGATTGTCTGAGCCGGCTTGCCCTTTCTTTTCGAGACTGTTGTCATTCGCTTTTTGCGTGACAATGGCGGACGGCAAAATAAACCAAAACGTAGAGCCTTTACCCAAGACTGAATCCACTCCGATCGTTCCGCCGAGTTTGCTGATAATAGTCTTACATATAGAAAGTCCAAGCCCTGTACCGGCTTTAAAGGTATCAAGCTTTACGAAACGCTCGAATACCTCGTCTAACTTATCGGACGGAATACCGCATCCGGTATCTTTGACATAACATCTCAGACCGTCACCGATTTTTTCATAACCCATCGTGATAGATCCATAATCGGTGAATTTCAAGGCATTTGCAAGAAATTTGGTAAGTACCTGGTTGATCCTGTCTCTATCCGAATTAATAAATACATTGTCATAAGACTTTTCAAAGACAATATCAATCGGCTTCTCAGCCTTTGCAACTTTCATTGCAAAAGAGGCTCTTTGTTCCTCAAACAAAGTATTAAGATCAAACTCCTCATCCTTAAAGTCTATCGTATTTGCCTCAATCTTAGAGAGATCAAGAATATCTCCCACCAACTGAAGCAACAGACTGTTGTTACTGTTAATAATATTGATACACGTTTTCTTTTCCTCAGGGTCGTCCGTTTCCATCAACACCTCGCTAAAGCCCACAATGGCATTCAAAGGTGTCCTGATTTCGTGGCTCATGTCGGCCAAAAAAGCTGATTTCAAACGGTTAGACTCCTCTGCATTCTTTTTTGCCTCCACCAACTCTTTCTCTCTCTGCTTAAGTATTGCGTTAAACTTTGCAGTTCTTCGCGTGACAAGAAGAGAAAGAAACAACATTACCAGCAACAGTAATATAACTACGGAAACAATGAACACTGCCAACTTGTTCTGTGCAAAAAAGGATACGGGTTCATTAATAATTCTCGAATCTTTCGGAAGACTTGAGTGCTTAATATCTTTATTAATCAATACGTTGTAATCGAAGAGATACTCATGATCAATTGTAACCAAAAGATCTTGATTAAGGTTGTCCGAAAGCTTAACAATTTGTTGTGCAAGCTCCTTTCCGTAATTGACATATTTTGGTATGTAACCTCCTATTGCCCATTGGCCTATTCCTGTGGAAGAAATGGAAAAAACAGGGATATCCGGAACAATGCTCCTCATCGAAAACAGGTCATCCGTGAAAAAAAATCTCTCATTTTTATCTATTCTCCACGTTCCTATGATGATTGCAGTATGTTCCGGCAATCCGGACAACTTGTCCTGCATCTCAAAGAATGAGGTACTTCTGCCATCCAATAAGATCAACTTCATGTCAGGGTAATGCTTGTGCATCTCTTCACGGACAAAAGCTTGCATGGTGACCCCTCCGTAGCTGTTGTCAGAGAGGAATGCAATATTTTGAGTTTCAGGATAAAGGGACATTATCAATTCGACGTTTTTCCGGAGATCGTAGCTGTAAACAAACCCACCTTTCAAGTCCGGAAAGAGTTGGCTGTTGCGAACATCTACATAATGAGGCATCCAATCGCAAGGGTTGATTAGAGTGTCCCTCGGAATAAGCACAACGTTGTAGCTTACATTTCCGGCAAGAACAGGTATCCCGCCAACCAGTTTTTCATCCTGAGATAAATATGCAGTAAAGGCCTCCTGCCCCAACAACAACACAAAATCGGGATGCCCTACATTCTCAAAATAGTTGGCAAGTATCTCTTTCATCCTGCCGCGCCACTGTAAAAATTCACTGTTGCTCTTACAGTTCATATTTTCTATGTCAACGGTAGCATTGCCTCCAAGTTCTGCATATTCTTTAGTAAACTCTGTCAGAGTAGCATATATCCTTGCAGCATCCGGATTATAAGAAGAGATTACAAGTATTCGAGTGTCATTCACATCTTCCTGTGCAAATGCAGATGCATACGCACAGGAAAAAAGCAGTACTATGGTAACGATAAAGGACTTAATCAAATTCATTGGCCTGTCAAGCAAAATAACTGACTAAATTAGCAATTATTATTATTTTAAAGAAAAAAAATCTATATTTTTGCACTATGTATAAACATTTGATAAGACCTATTTTATTTTCTTTCACGGCTGAAACTGCGCACGCTATCACTTTTGCGGCTCTGAAAATCCTCCGCTACATACCCGGTTCACAGTCTTTCATCCGATTAATCAGTAGTGTAAAGACACCTGCTTTAGAGAAAGAATTGTTTGGAATTACCTTTAAAAATCCTGTAGGAATTGCTGCCGGTTTGGACAAAAACGGGGAATTCTATAATGACCTGGCTAATTTTGGCGTTAGCTTTGTTGAGATAGGATCTATTACTCCAAGGGCTCAGGATGGCAATCCTAAGCCAAGGTGCTTTCGTCTGATTGAGGATAATGCGATCATCAATCGCATGGGTATCAACAACAATGGAGCAAAATATGCAGTTGAATCCATCAAAAATAATCCACCGAAAGATGTAGTTATCGTGTGTAGTTTGAGCAAAAATGCATCGACTCCAAACGAACTTGCATCCAAAGACTTCGAGAAGTCATTTGCCATAATGTATGACTTTGTGGATATGTTCGTTTTGAATATATCCTGCCCTAATGTGAAAGATTTGTCCGGACTCCAGGATATATCAGTGCTGTCAGAGGTAATCGACACGCTCTTAACTCAACGCCGATACAATGATGAAATCCGTCCGATCCTGCTGAAAATATCTCCCGATATTCCTTTTCAGCAACTTGATGATATTCTCAAGCTTGCCTTGAGTTCGGGTATTGATGGTATTGTAGCCACCAATACTACTAAGAGCAGAGAGGGACTAAAAACTGATGCTCAGACAGTTGAAAGCATCGGAGATGGCGGGTTAAGTGGGGCGCCTCTGTTTGAGCGTTCGCTCAAATTTGTAAAATACATACACGATAAGACTGAAGGAATGCTTCCTATTATTGGTGTAGGAGGGATAATGACAGCTGATCAAGCACAGCAAATGATGGACGCAGGCGCCTCCCTAATAGAGGTTTACTCCGGCTTTATATACAACGGCCCACTATTTATCAAAAAAATATTGAAGACTTTGCGCAACAATGCAAAGCAACGTTTACTTTCTGAGACTCAGACAGAGGCCGCCACAAAGGCGCAGACAGAGCCTGGTTCAGAAGTTCAACAATAACAGAATGGCAACAACAGCATCAATTTGTACAATTGGAGACGAAATACTTATAGGTCAAATCGTTGATACCAACTCCTCTAAGATTTCGCAGGAACTTAACAGACTTGGAATTCAAGTCAGGTATATGTTCTCTATCGGTGACAACCGTTCAGAGATTATTTCTCAACTTGGGAGATGTTTGGAAGAGACTGATATAGTAATAGTTACCGGCGGATTAGGCCCCACTAAAGACGACATCACAAAAGACGCACTCAAGACTCTTTTCGGAGCCGAAGGCTATAAAGAATCTGCCGAACAAATGGAAATTATCGTCAAAATATTGACGGCCAGAGGCATTGAACTGATGGATATCAACCGTGCACAGGCACAGGTTCCCAATAATTGCACTGTAATCCCCAATCGGTTGGGGACTGCACCATGTCTCTCTTTCCATACGGAAGTCAGGTCGGATCAGTTTTATGCTGATAAGGAGGGTCACCACAAAGTCTCTCTCTACTCCCTTCCCGGAGTACCTTTTGAGGCTATCGGCCTGCTGCCAGATATTATGGAAGATATCAAAAAACATTTTGATCTGGAAGAGATTACTCATCACACTATAGAAACATTCGGAATACCTGAGTCCACCCTCGCAAAGATGATTGAAAAGTGGGAAGACAACCTTCCTTCTAATATCCATCTTGCCTATCTGCCGAATCCGACTATAGGAGTCAGACTGAGGCTGACACAATATGGCGGAAAAGCTGACTTTGCAAAGCAAATAGCTGAATTAAAGGATATTATTGGAGATGCTATCTACGGTGAAGGAGATGACAATCTTCAAAAAGTGATTGGAGATATGCTTCGCCAAAGTGGAAAGACACTGTCTGTTGCCGAGTCATGCACAGGAGGCCGCCTTTCCGAACTGATCACTTCAGTTGCAGGATGCTCAGACTATTATAAAGGCTCAGTTACATCTTATAGTAATAAGGTTAAGATCAATGTTTTAGGCGTTCCGGCCAAAATCATAGACAGCTGCGGAGCCGTTAGCAAAGAGTGCGTCATTGCGATGGCCGAAGGTGTTCTTAAAGTTCTTGACACAGACTTTTCTGTTGCCACATCAGGAGTTGCAGGACCGGGAGGAGGCTCTGCTGAAAAGCCTGTAGGAATGGCACATCTTGCAGTGGCATACCGCAACCCGGCAACAGGCGAAATCTCAACTACGGCAACGGTTGTCAAATTTGCCTCCAACAGAGCCGTTAATATTGAGCGATTCGCCTCAAATGCTCTCAACCTACTCAGACTTGAAATAGTTAAGCAACTCAAATAACCTTAAATAATGAACTTCAAACATCTATTTTTACTTGCAACAATGATCACTATAGCAGCGTGTTCTCCAAATCCCGATAAAGTGGCGGTTAAGCAAATAGACTCGCTGTGTACTCAACTTTTTCCTGAAGGAGAGCCTGGTGCGGCCGTACTTGTACTCAAAGGTGACGATATTATCTTTGACAAAGGATACGGCATCGCCGATATTGAGACTAAGGCTCCCATAGACGGCAATACCTTCTTTAATATTGCTTCAGTGTCGAAGCAATTCACGGCAACAGCAGCCATGCAGCTTGTTGAACAGAGTAAAATGTCCCTTGAAGATAGTGTAAAGATGTATTTTCCCGAGTACAAAGCGGATTTCTACAACAAAATCAAGGTAAAGCACCTTCTGTCTCACTCTTCAGGTATTCCTGATGCCAGAGACCGCAGCGACCGCAACAAAAACATCTTTGCTACCGAAGAGATAGCAATGTCATATCTTCCCGACCTTAATTATTTAAACTTTGAACCTGGCACAAACTACGAATACATCAACCCCACATTTCTGATGGTTGCAAGCATTGTAGAAAAGGTTTCGGGCAAAGCCTTTCCAGAATATGTAAAGGAAAATATCTTCATTCCGGCAGGAATGACCAAGACTCTCTATTTCGAACCTGACGCAGTGATTCCGAATATGGCGCACGGCTATGAATACGAGGATGTAACAGATATGCCTGAAGAGCGTACCTCTGATGAAAAGTCCAAGAATGTCCCAAAACAGTGGTATGAGTATGATTATGGAGAAGAGACTTTCTTTGCCACAAAAGCTGACGGAGGTATTTACACTTCAACTCATGAATTTGTAAATTGGGAAAAGGCACTCCGCAACAACACCGTTATGAGCGAACAGAGCCGCATCAATGCCCAAAGTCCTCATACCAATATTTCCGGCAGCACCTTCAGCGACTATCAAAACCGTCCGAATACAGCCTATGGGTACGGATGGTTTATAGAGCCTGAAACCGAAACTACACCTTTGAAAATATACCACACCGGAGACAACGGCGGCTTTAAAATCTTGGCTGCACGTTATCCTGAGCAGAATATTTTGGTTCTTGTCTTTGCAAACAGAGCCGACTGGGATCGCTACAAACTGATGCAGGAGATTGAGAAGGCCCTGGGGCTTTAACAACTACTCACTCATCTTTTTGGCATCGGATACAAATATCTCCACACCCTTGTCGGTAAGTGGATGGTTAAGCAGACCGAGAATTGCTTTTAGCGGGCAGGTAGCCACATCGGCACCTGCCTGCATGCATTGTATAATATGCTGAGTGTGACGAATAGAGGCTGCAAGTACCTGGGTAGTATATCCGTAGTACCTGAACACATCCACTATCTGAGCTACAAGAGCTACACCGTCACTTGAAATATCGTCAAGCCTTCCGACAAACGGAGATACATATTTTGCTCCGGCTTTAGCTGCCAAAACAGCCTGCCCCACTGTGAAAACTAATGTACAGTTGGTCTTTATCCCCTTGTCTGAAAAATACTTAACGGCACGAATACCATCTTTTGTACATGGCAATTTGACTGTAATCTGAGGATGAATTGCCGCCAATTCACTTCCCTCACGTATCATTCCATCAAAATCGGTTGCAAAAACCTCCGCACTTACATCTCCATCCACTATCTCACAAATTGCACGATAGTGATTGATAATGTTGTCATGTCCTTTAATTCCCTCTTTTGCCATTAACGAAGGGTTTGTAGTCACTCCATCAAGAATGCCGAGAGATTGAGCCTCACGGATTTGATCCAAATTGGCTGTATCAACAAAAAATTTCATACGTATATAATTGTAATTGTTACTCTTCAGCTATTCTCGCGCTGTCTCCATGACTCTCAAGAAGTTACCTCCGGCAATCTGCTTAATCTCATATTCGGAATATCCCCTCTTGCGCAGTTCAATAATAATTTTCTGCATCTTGCTGATATCCTCAAGTCCTTCCGGACAAGTCTCTATACCGTCAAAATCACTTCCAAGACCTACATGCTTAACTCCAACCAAGTTAACGACATGATCAATATGATCGACAATCTTCTTGTAAGATGGGCGTGGAATAGCATTCATGGCCTCTGTCGCAACTTGCAAATTGCGCTGCAACTCTTTGTTGTTCTGATCTTTCATCCATGCCTTGTCTGCCACGTCAAACTCATCCGCGATATCCCAAAACTTTGCGGCATATTCCTGATCCAAAAATGCAGGATAGAAGTTAATCTGTATCACCCCACCTTTGTCAGCAAGAGCTTTGATCATCTCATCGGTCATATTTCGAGGATGGTTGGAAAGCGCCCTGCAGCATGAATGAGTAGCAACAATGGGAGCTTTGGAATATTTGAGACAATCCCAAAATGAATCATCTGAAAGGTGAGAGACATCTATAAGCATACCGAGCCGATTCATCTCAGCAATAACTTCGCGTCCAAAAGGACTCACTCCACCCCACCGCTTCTCTTTGGGAGCACACGAATCGCAAATCTCATTGTGATTGGCATGAGTAAGCGTCATATATCTCACACCTAAGCGGTAAAACATTCTCAAAAGCGAAAGATCCTTCTGAATGGGAGCTCCATTTTCCATACCCATGAAAATGGAAATCAATCCGCTTTTCTGGTTGCGCTTGGCCTGAGACGGAGTAGTGGTTAAAGCGACTTTGTCACCATTCAGTTCAATGGCATCATAGACCTTTGAGACAAGCTCAAAAGCTCTGCGGGTAGCTTCATCGGGGGAGAGTACATTTGATGTATAAATAGCGTAAAAAGAGCCATTTACACCACCTTTTTTCATTTTTGCAAAGTCTGTGTGCGTAACCGGAAATTTTCCGGGAGTATAACCTTGTTCTACTTTTTTGCCAAAATCGGCACCCTTCGCCAGCATCAGAGGCGAATCACAGTGAGAATCCAATAAAAATATCATATTTCGAAGTATTATTTAGATAGGGTAAAGTTACAATAATCGTGCAAATAATTCAAAAAAAAGGTCGGCTTTTTAAGGCCAACCCTTTCTTACGAATGTACAGTAGAGATTATTTTAATTTCTTCAAACTTGCACCTCTTGAGATGTCGGAGGTAATGTCAATCTTACCGTCTGCATAATACCTGCAGGTAGAGCCTCCGCTACACTCAACATCCAATGACCTGGTTACCCAAACGGTAGCTCGTGATGCTCCGGATGCCCCTACTTCAACATTTTTTGCCTTTAGATCCCTTGCGTCAACTGCACTTGCACCGGAAACGTCAATGACTAATTCATCCGACACAACACCTTTCAAAGTACCTTTTGACGCTCCCGAATATTCGAAAGATCCATTGTCACACTCCACTGTCAAATCACTTTTTGATGCTCCCGAAACATCGCCTTCAATATCATCGGCAACAATCTTTCCCTCAATTTTACTTGCTCCGGATGATTCGAAATCGACCGATGCAAAAGTTGCGTTCAATTCCATCCTGGATGCTCCGCTAAGATCTATTTCTGCGTCCAATCCACTTATATCTAATGTATTAACATCACATGCACCTGAGATTTTGGCAGTAAATGTATCAACTTCGGACTTAAAGGCATCAGTCGTATTGAGTTTGCATGCCCCGGAAAGGTAAAGTGCTGACAATACAGGCATCTGGATCGTGGCTTTCATCACGGTATTGGTGTTGATATTCGTCAGCTTGCGAGGCAAATCCTTGAATGTTATCTCAAGTTTGCGCCCCTTTACTGTCACAGAGAGATATTTTGCATACTCATCATCAACTTCAACCTGTACTTTGTAGGTGTCAGACTGAATTAAAGTGATATTAAAGCAATGGGTTGCGCTCAGAGCCGTAAAATCCTCACATTTGTAGTTCTTTTTAACTGTTCCCGCACTTAAAGTAGTTGCAAGTGCTAAAACTGTAACTAAGGTTAATAAAATCTTTTTCATTTTTTACTATTTAAAATATTTAATTACTGATTTTTTTAAGGTCTCGACTCCATTAAGTCGATCATTGTAATAATCTCTGACTATCTGAGCTTTATCCACATCACTCATCTCTTCGGGGAGTGTCTCTATCATTGGTTGAGATTCATCTGTGATGTTTGCCAGAGTTCTCAGAAATTCCTGATTTTCTTCAGTGGTCAGCATCGCAGTTGACTTGGAAATCTCCGTGTATGACTCACCCACTTCTCGCATATAAGTGCTATAGATCGCGTAAGGATCGTCAGGATTTTCAACCAATGCGAAGAAATCTTTGTTCTGAAGACTCTCCACCTTATTCATATAGCGTGATACACCAAAGATAAGAAGCAACGATGCCGCTACAGGTATTAATGTAGCCCTCCAGAATATCCTGTATCCACTTTTTGGAGCGATATTGGTTTTTTTTCTCTCACGAAGAGTGTCATATTTATCCATAAATCTCTCCGCATGCCCCTTTTCAGGCTCCATTTGATCCAAAAGAGTCTTGTTCTCTTTCAGCATCTTTTCTAATTCTTCTATATTATCCATTGTTGTCATTTCTTATAAACTGTTTATTTCTCGTAGAAGCTTCTCTTTGCCCCTCGATATCTGGGATCTTATTGTTGCCTCCTTTTGTGATGTGATCTCTGCTATTTCCTGATAATCATATCCCTCAATCAGTGAGAGTATTAACATAGTCCTGTATGGGTCTTTGAGCCTTTCAAGTGCCTGTTTGACCAATGCTACCTTTTCCGCTGTCTTTCCCTCTTTGCTCTGCGCACTCGGTTCGCTTCCCGATATTGTATCATATTTGTACTCTTCAATGAACGTCTGCTTTCGCTTATATTTGCGCACATAATCTATTGATTGCCTGACACAGGTACGCATCAACCAGGCTGCAATTTGCGCCTCTTCCTGCGGAGGCTGCCCGGCATCTATGAATTTTATGATTGTGTCCTGCATTATCTCCTCTGCATCAGCACCATTGCCCACAATCCTGTAGCTAACATTGTATAGCCTCTTGTAGTACTTGTTGTAAAAAGCTGTAACCTCTTGCCTTGTCATTTTCTTTGTTTCTAATTATAAGACGTACAGTTTTATCGATTGTTGCAAACAATCGCTATTTCGCGAAGAAAATTTACACTCTTTGACGGACGGCTTCGTACATAACGATAGCACCTGCCACAGAGACATTGAGAGACCCAATTTCTCCCATCATGGGGATCTTGGCCTCTACGGTACATAATGAGAGTACCGCATTTGAAATTCCTTTCTCCTCAGAGCCTAACACAATAACCGTAGGCTTTTTGAAGTTGACATCATATATTGAAGTATTTCCCTTTTCAGTGGCCGCCACAATCTGAAATCCTGCCTCCAATAAATAGAAGAGGGGTATTTTTAGATTGGTAACGCGACTTGTGGGGATTCTCAGCAGTGCTCCGGCAGAGGTTTTGAGGGCATCGGCATTAATGGCGGCTCCTCCCTTTGCGGGCAAAATCAGTCCGCTTACACCGGCACACTCTGCACTTCGAGCTATCGCTCCGAAATTACGCACATCACTTACTCCGTCCAACATTAAAAAAAGCGGATTTTCACATCGTGACATAGCCATCTCGACTACCTCTTCAAATGGGATATAGTCTATCTGAGAGATGTAAGCAATCACTCCCTGATGCGCTCCGTGCACCATATAATTCATCTTTTCACCCGGAATGAACTGGTATGGAATCTCTTTTTCCTGGATAGTCTCCAGCAACTGACGGAACTGAACCCCTTCCAAACCTTGCTTAAAGAGTATTTTTTCAAATTTACGGCCGGCTCTAACAGCCTCCGTTACAGGGCGCATTCCAAACAAATAGTGTTTTTCTTCCATAATAGTGACTTTTTAAAGCCCTGCCCACTCCTCCATCTTTAAATCGAGGTCGCGTTTAAGGTCAAGGTATTTTCTTGTTAATTCAATAATATCGGTTTCTGCTGTAGGAGCTGCCAAAACTTTCTCAATATCAGACATTTCTACTTCAAGTGAAGCAATCTGCTTCTCAAGTGTGGATTGTCTGTTTTTTAACTTTTTAGCCTGCTTTTGCTCCTCGAAAGAGAGCTTCTGCTGTTCAACATGCTTTACTGCGCCCCCTTTCGATGGCACTCCAACAGGCTTTTTTACGAAAGTTGTAGATTGAGCAGCCGGAACAGGAGCAGGGACTTTCGCCTCCAACTCTCTGAAAGACTCAATTTTCTTGCGGTACAGAAAATCATCTACACCGCCCAAATGCTCCCTGACAACCCCGTCACCGAACTCATATAACTTGTCCACCAGACCGTTCAGAAAGTCTCTATCGTGAGAAACCACAATCAAAGTGCCGTTATAGGCCTTCAGAGCCTGTTTAAGAACATCTTTTGAGCGAATATCCATGTGGTTTGTCGGCTCGTCAAGTGCCAGTAAATTATGAGGATTAAGCATAAGTTTGGCCATGGCCAGGCGGGAACGCTCGCCTCCACTCAAGACAGCTACCTTCTTGTCTATATCCTCACCTCTAAAGAGGAATGCCCCAAGGATATCCCGCAGTCTGTAACGAACTTCTCCGACAGCTATTTTCTCAAGAGTATCATATACAGTATCCTCTTTCTTCAATATATCTTCCTGATTTTGAGCATAATATCCTATATCAACATTATATCCTGTCTTAGCCTCTCCCTCAAACGGCTCCAATTCAGACATCATTACACGCATCATGGTAGTCTTACCTTCACCGTTTCTTCCTACAAAGGCCACCTTCTCTCCACGCTTTACGGTCATATTTGCACCTCTGAGGATGACCTTGCGCGAACCATCGTCATTCTTATAGCCAATTACGGCATCCTTGACAAGAAATGCTACATCTCCCGAGCGTGGTGCCGGTGGAAACTTCACAGACAAAGTGGAGAGATCCTCATCGTCTATCTCGATTCTGTCAATTTTATTGAGCTGTTTGATACGTGACTGAACCTGATTGCTCTTGGTAGGTTTGTATCTGAATCTTTCTATAAAGTCTTCCGTCTTTTCAATCATCCGCTGCTGATTGTCATAAGCGGCACGCTGCTGCTCTATCCTCTCTTTGCGAAGCTCTACATATTTGGAATACGGCACTTTATAATCATAAATATGCCCCAACATTACTTCTACCGTACGGGTAGTACAATTGTCCAAAAATCTCCTGTCGTGTGAAATAAGCACCAGAGAACCGGTAAAACTCTGCAAATAATCCTCAAGCCACTGAATAGATTCAATATCAAGGTGGTTGGTTGGCTCATCAAGCAGAAGGACCTCCGGCCTGCGAAGCAAAATCTTGGCAAGTTCGACACGCATATTCCAGCCCTGGCTGAATGTAGATGTCTGGCGGTCAAACTCACTCTTTCTAAAGCCCAATCCGAGCAAGGTCTTCTCTGCCAGAGCCTCCGGTGATTCACTATCGGAGATGGCAAGCATATCGCTAATCTCATTCAGCTCCACGATAAGCTTCTGATACCCCTTGGACTCATAATCCGTTCTTTCGGACAATTCAAGTGAAATCCTGTCCATTTTCTCATTCAGCTGCTTTAGCTCGGAAAAAGCAGTCATTGTCTCTTCTATAACCGACTTGTCCTTGGCGTGCTCCATCACCTGTGGCAAATAGCCTATATTCAATCCCGACGGCATCAGGACCTTACCGGAAGTCGGAGACTGCAGACCCATAATCAGCTTCAGGATGGTTGACTTACCCGCTCCGTTTTTGCCGACAAGGCCTACTCTATCTTTATCACTTATGTGAAAATTTATATCGTCAAGAAGGGTGTAGCCCCCAAATGAGACTGTCAGATCATTGATTGAAATCATACCTTCACATCCTCCTCTTTTTCATCCTCATCTTCAGGCTGAGCTTTTCGGCAGACAAGGATACTTACCTCATAAAGCAAGTACAGCGGGACTGCTACAAAGAAGAGAGTGACGGCATCTCCGGAAGGGGTGATAATGGCAGCTACAATTACCAAAATCACTATTGCATGCTTGCGGTACTTGCGAAGTAACTCTTTTGTTATAATTCCGAATCTGGACAAAATAGCTGCCAAAACAGGCATTTCAAAGACTATTCCCATGATCAAAATCAGGGAAACAAACATCCCTATATACGACTTGAGTGAGATCTGATTCGGTACCTCAAATGACACTTGATAAGTACCTAAAAAGCGCACCGTAAGCGGCAGAACAATGTAGTAACCCACGACAATACCTAAATAAAACAGCAAAGCGGCAAAGCCGAAAGACCTCTGAACAGCCTTTCTCTCCTTATCGTAAAGTGCAGGTTTGACAAACGACCAAAGTTCATAAAAAATAAAAGGCATTGCAACAATCAGCGCAGCGTAAAAGGCAACCCTGAAATGAGTAAAGAATTGAGCAGACATCTCGATATTGATAAGCTCAATATCAAAAGGCTCCACCGGCTTCAGCTTTAACGCAGCCAACAGTGCATTGAGCCAGTGGTACAGCTGAAAATCCGAAGAAAGCGGCGCCAGGATTATATCGTCAAAGATAAACTCCTTACAGAAAAAAGCCACAACGGTCAGAACCATCAAGACAACTGCAGAGCGAAAGAGTACCTTTCGCAACTCATCAAGATGCTCCCAAAATGTCATATCTTTCCCCATGCCTGTACTCCGGACTTATGCCTTACTTTTTAGAATCGTCATTAATATCCTTGTTTACCTCTTTCTCAACATCCTTAACTTCAGCTTCGATGTCTTTTACACCATCTTTAAAACTTTTTACGCCTTTTCCAAGACCTTTCATCAATTCAGGAATTTTCTTTCCACCGAACAGCAGTAGGATAATGAAAGCAATAATCAGAATCTCAGCCCATCCGAGCGACCCAAATAATAAAAATGTTCTCATATTTTATATTGTTTTTTGTTTATTCAGTTAATAATTAGTTACATCCACAAACGGACAAATATAATACAATAGTGCCAAAAATACTACGAAAGCATTTCCAGCCTCTTTTGAAGATTTTCTATTTTAGTTGTAGCATCCGACATCTTCTTGCGTTCAGTATCAACGACCTGTGCCGGAGCATTTTTCACAAACTTATCATTGCTCAGCTTGGCGGATACAGACTTAAGAAAGCCCTCATATCTTGCAATTTCAGCCTTAATCTTTTCGACCTCTTCGCCCACATCTATCTTGCCGTCCAGGGGAACATAAAATTCGATAGTTTCTACCATAAATGATTGACCTGCAGAGACCTTGTCAAATGAGTCAATTACCTGGACATCAGAAATGTTAGCCATCTTCTCAATAATAGGAGTAATCGACTGCGGATAGCCTGCGGCCTTCACCTGAAGAGCTAACGGCTCCTTCGGAGAAATATTTTTGGACTGTCTTAAAGCCCTGACAGAGACAACTGCCTGCTGAGCTATATCAAATGAATGTATTAATTCGGCTGAATACGGTTGAGGCTTTTGCATCTGCTCAAGCATAATCGTCTCACCTTCCTTGCGCTCTTCAATATTGTGCCACAACTCTTCAGTAATAAACGGCATAAACGGATGCAGTATTTTCAACAAACTGTCGAAAAATGAGATGGTTTTGTCATAAGTCACCTTATCGATAGAGCTTTGAACGCCATTCACAAACGCCGGCTTGATGATCTCAAGATACCATGCGCAGAAGTCATCCCAGAAAAACTTGTAAATAAGCATCAGGGCATCTGAGATTCTAAACTTGTCAAACAAGTCGTTAACACTCTCCAATGTGCGATTTAACTTTGCAGCAAACCATTCAACCGCTATCTTATCCTCCGCCCTGCTCTCAAGTTGACCGTCAACATTCCATCCCTGTATCAGACGGTACGCATTCCATATCTTGTTGCTGAAATTACGCCCCTGCTCTACCTGACTCTCATCAAATAAAATGTCGTTACCCGCAGAGGTACACAAAAGCATACCGAGTCTGACACCATCGGCACCATACTCCTGCATCAGCTTAATAGGATCCGGGGAGTTACCTAACTGTTTAGACATCTTGCGTCCCTGTTTGTCTCTGACGATCCCCGTCAAATATACATGAGAAAACGGGATCTTGTGGCAAAATTCGTCTCCTGCCATAATCATTCTCGCAACCCAGAAGAATAGGATTTCCGGAGCGGTAATCAGGTCATTTGTAGGATAATAGTACGCCAAATCCCTGTTAGGCTCTCTGTCCGGAAAACCAGGTTTATCAGGATCGAACACAGAGATGGGCCATAACCACGATGAAAACCATGTATCAAGTACATCTTCATCCTGAATTAAATCTTCGGCCTTAAGAGAAGGATTAATCTTTTGTGCGGCAGCAAGAGCTTCCTCTTTTGAAGCCTCTACAACATATTCGCCGTCAGGCAAATAATAAGCAGGAATCTGCTGTCCCCACCACAACTGACGTGAAATACACCAATCATGTACATTCTCCATCCAGTGACGGTATGTATTCTTGAACTTGTCCGGTATCAATTGAACTTCATCATCTTCAACTACGCGAAGTGCCTCCTTGGAAAGATCTTCCATCTTAAGGAACCACTGCATGGAAAGGCGAGGCTCAATCACAGCATTTGTACGCTCCGAATAACCTACCTGAGACTTATAATCCTCTGTCTTTTCGAGCAGCTGAGCCTCTTCAAGCATTTTGACAATCTTCTTGCGGGCAACGAATCTATCCTCACCGATCAATATCTGAGCTTTAGCATTAAGGTGACCGTGCTCATCGATAATGTCCAATACCGGCAGTTTGTGACGGAGACCGATAGCATAGTCATTAATATCGTGCGCAGGAGTCACTTTCAGACAGCCTGTACCGAAATCCATCGTGACATAATCATCTTCTATGATAGGAATCTCCTTGTTAATCAGTGGAATAACTACTTTTTGTCCTCTTAAATAATCGTATCTTGTATCTTCAGGATGAATACAGACAGCTGCATCCGCCATGATGGTCTCGGGACGAGTGGTAGCGATAATAATATAGTCTTTGCCGTCAGGAGTACGGGTTGGCCCGACTATCTTATATCTAAGATAATAAAACTTAGAATCTGTCTCTTTGTGAATCACCTCTTCATCACTGACTGCCGTCAGGCCTTCAGGGTCCCAATTGACCATTCTTACACCGCGATAGATATAACCTTTTTTGTAAAAATATACAAAAGTGTTGATAACGGCCTTACTTAAAGCAGGATCCATGGTAAACTTGGTACGATCCCAATCGCATGAAGCTCCCAACTTTTTTAACTGTTCGAGAATAATACCACCGTGCTTCTCTCTCCACTCCCACGCATGCCTCAAAAATTCCTCACGGGTAATATCCGACTTATTGATCCCCTCAGCCTTCAGTTTGGCTACAACCTTCGCTTCAGTGGCAATTGATGCATGGTCGGTACCGGGTACCCAACAGGCATTTTTGCCCATCATACGCGCACGACGCACCAACACATCCTGAAGAGTATTATTCATCATGTGGCCCATGTGGAGTACTCCTGTGACGTTTGGCGGCGGAATCACTATAGTATAAGGCTCGCGCTCGTCGGGCTCTGAGTGAAACAATTTGTGTTTTAACCAGTAAGAATACCATTTGTCCTCTACTTGTGAGGGATCATATTTAACGGAAAGTGCCATTTATATTATAATTTGCTCAAAGAGTGCAAAGTTAATTATTATTTTATAAAAATTGAGTTATATTTGCATTCAGCTAAACATTTAGATTTGAAGATGAGACGCATCAGACTTATTGTATTTGCCTCTATTTTACACGATGAATCAAGTGTAATGAATTCACGTGCAGATTTGTTCGCTGCCATACGCAAATTTACGGAGTTGGAGATAGCATATCCGTCAGTTCCGGGTACATTTGAAGATTCTGAAGGTTGTGTCTCCGTATGTTTTATCGCAACAGGAGGTACGGAAGAGATTTTCAGGCGATCTGTCAGCAAACTGCCAAGGCCTATCTATTTATTGAGCGACGGCTTTCACAATTCACTCGCTGCATCATTTGAGATATCTACTTACCTGAACAACAAGGGCATTGAGAGCACTATGCTGAACGTTCCGATTGACAACAATCCTGAATTTTACAGTCAGATGGATAGCATCCTTTTCCCTTCCGGAGATGAGCCGACCGCAAGTAATGAACCCGTAAAAGAGCAAAAGCCTGCAGAGAGACCACTTACTGAAGTGCCCAAAAACGTGCTGCACTACTTTGCCAAGTCTAAAATAGGGCTTGTAGGGGGAGCCAGTCCATGGCTTATCTCTTCTGCGGTAGATACCGCCGGCATAGAAAGCAAATATGGCTGCAAGTTTATCAAAATAGGAATTCAAGAACTTATCTCCCTTTTCAGGCTGATAGATGACAATACTGTTGAAGTAACTGATGTTGTGGCAGAGTCTGAAAAGTATCTTACCGGTGACAGGACAAAAGCAGACTTGATTGAAGCTGCAAAGATGTATGTTGCAATTAAAAGATTATGTGCGCAGTATGAACTTAACGCAGTTACCGTCAAATGTTTTGATTTAATAAATACATGTCGTACCACCTCCTGTCTGGCCCTTTCCCTTCTCAATGACGAAGGAATCGTTGCTGCATGTGAAGGTGATATTCAGTCGCTTTGGAGCATGATGTATGTAAAGGGGCTCACTTCAAAGGTCTCATTTATGGTCAATCCGGCCTCTACTAACAGAGAAGAGCTTACAGTAGATTTCGCGCACTGCTCGGTGCCCCTCTCTTTTGTGCACGGATACAGACTTCCGAGTCACTTTGAGTCATCAACAGGTATCGGACTTGCCGGGAGTGTTCCATGCGGACGTTACAATATTTTGAAGATTGCAGGCGAAAAACTTGACATTATCTATTCTGCAAGCGGCAGCATCATCATGAATACCAATGTGCCGCAGAGATGCCGTACACAGATAAGGTTTAAATTCGACTCTGCAGCCGATTTTGACGGGTTTATCACCAAAAGAACCGGTAATCACATCATTATATATAAGGAAGATTAACGTTTATGTTTGACAATATTAAAGCGTTCGCATTTGACATTGACGGTGTATTTACCGATGGAAGTGTACTCGCAATGCCGAATGGAGATTTGCTGCGTACATACAACTCCAAAGATTGTTTTGCCGTCAGAATGGCAGCGGACAATGGCTACCCCGTAAGCATTATTTCGGGAGGATGTTCCGAAAGTATTATCCACAGAGGCCGCTCGCTGGGAGTCAAAGATAAAGACCTTTACCAGTTATCAAAGAATAAACTGCCAGATTTTCTGAAGTTTTGTTCCGATTACGGACTTTCTCCAGAAGAGGTGGCATTCATAGGTGACGATATTCCGGATATTCCGGCTCTAAAGGCATCAGGCCTGGGAGTTTGTCCTGCTGACGCTGTTGCCGAAGTAAAGGCGGTGTGCAAGTACATTTCTCCGTTCAACGGAGGAAAAGGATGCGTAAGGGATTTGATAGAGAAGGTATTAAAGCTTCACGGCAATTGGATATTCGATCCTGAAACTCCATGGACGGCCCACCATCCCGAATGTATCATCCAAAATGCTCTTAAAACGGGAAGAAACATAAAATAAATATGTCTTGTTTCTCCGGTTATACCTTTACTTTGGCATCCAAATCACCTCGTAGAAAAGAACTTCTCGAGCAGTTGGGCATTGCCTTTACCGTAGAGGTAGGAAAAGATGAGAAAGAGGCTTTCAGCCCAAATCTGCCCCACATAGAGGTTCCTGAATTTTTAGCAAAGCATAAATCAGAATCTTTTCACAGACCGCTACACGAAAAAGAGATTCTTATTACTGCCGATACACTCGTCTTCGCCCCTTCCCCGGACTATGCGGCAGACAGCATAGCCGATAAGATCAACCACAGTGAAGTGCTTGGAAAGCCCGTCAACCGCGAAAATGCAATTGAAATGATAACAAAACTCTCCGGAGTCACACACTACGTTTTGACGGGGGTAGCGATTCGCTCTCTGGGTAAAACGCACTCATTTACAGCTGTTTCGGAAGTAACTTTCAGGAGGATGATACGCAGTGAGATAGAGTATTACGTGGACAGATGCCGACCTTATGACAAAGCCGGCGCCTACGGAGTTCAAGAATGGATAGGATTCGCCGCTATCACCTCAATAAAAGGCTCCTACTGCAATGTCGTGGGACTTCCCGTCGATATGCTCGCCGCAGAGTTACC